>NZ_JBYVMF010000001.1:0-174707 GCF_058145095.1 Pseudomonas sp. MDV22-iso1 | reverse complement strand
TTATGGATCTGCAGAACGAGGTTCGCGGTGCTGGTATCGCCGTCCGAATCGGTGATGGTATAGGCGAAGGTTTCCGTCCCGTCGCCACCGCCGTGCAGGGCTTTGAAATCGGCATCGCTGATGTTCAGGGTGTAGGTGTAAGTGCCGTTGGCATTGAGCACCAGGGTGCCGTAAACACCGGTGAAGGTGCCGGGGGTGATCGGGCCGGCATTCTCGCCGGTGACGACACGGTCGGCGCCTTGTACGTCGTTGGTCAGCACATTGCCGTTGAGGCTCAGCAGTGTTTCCGATGCGGTGCTGGCGTTGCTGTCATCCACCGCTTTGGGCACGTCATCGACGATGTTGACGTCGAGCGTGCCATTGGCCGTGGTGCCGTTGTCGTCAACCACGGTGACGGCAAATTGCTCAGGCAGATTGTTGGTGCCATTGGCGTTCGGATGGGTTTCGTTGTCGGCCAGGGTGTAGCTGTAGCTGACCACGCCGGTGGCGGGATCGAAACCGGTCACGGTCAGCGTGCTGCCCAACGGCGTGACAACTGATTGCGGGAAGCCTGCGCTCACGCCGCCGACCACCACGTTGATGCCGCCAATGCTTAGGGTCTGTACGCCATCAAGGGCGGTGATGGTGAAGGTGCCGCTTTGAGTCAGCGCGGTGGAGTCCGGTGCACTGCCGTCGCCGAGGTTTTTCTCGTAGACGGTCAACTCGCCGCCGTTGACGCTGAGGCCGTCGATGATCACCGGGTCGTCGTTGTTATGGATCTGCAGAACGAGGTTCGCGGTGCTGGTATCGCCGTCCGAATCGGTGATGGTATAGGCGAAGGTTTCCGTCCCGTCGCCACCGCCGTGCAGGGCTTTGAAATCGGCATCGCTGATGTTCAGGGTGTAGGTGTAAGTGCCGTTGGCATTGAGCACCAGGGTGCCGTAAACACCGGTGAAGGTGCCGGGGGTGATCGGGCCGGCATTCTCGCCGGTGACGACACGGTCGGCGCCTTGTACGTCGTTGGTCAGCACATTGCCGTTGAGGCTCAGCAGTGTTTCCGATGCGGTGCTGGCGTTGCTGTCATCCACCGCTTTGGGCACGTCATCGACGATGTTGACGTCGAGCGTGCCATTGGCCGTGGTGCCGTTGTCGTCAACCACGGTGACGGCAAATTGCTCAGGCAGATTGTTGGTGCCATTGGCGTTCGGATGGGTTTCGTTGTCGGCCAGGGTGTAGCTGTAGCTGACCACGCCGGTGGCGGGATCGAAACCGGTCACGGTCAGCGTGCTGCCCAACGGCGTGACAACTGATTGCGGGAAGCCTGCGCTCACGCCGCCGACCACCACGTTGATGCCGCCAATGCTTAGGGTCTGTACGCCATCAAGGGCGGTGATGGTGAAGGTGCCGCTTTGAGTCAGCGCGGTGGAGTCCGGTGCACTGCCGTCGCCGAGGTTTTTTTCGTAGACGGTGACCTCGCCACCGAACACGCCTAGCCCGCCAATCGTCACCGGGTCGTCGTTGTTGTGAATGTTCAGCACCAGCGTCGCCGTGCTGGTATCGCCGTCCGAGTCGGTCAGGGTGTAGACGAAATTTTCCGTCCCGCTGCCGCCGCCGTGCAGCGCCTTGAAGTCCGCGTCATCGGTGTTCAGCGTGTAGGTGTAGGTGCCGTTCGGATTGAGCACGAGGGTGCCGTACGTGCCGGTGAAGGTGCCACCGATCACTGGCCCGCTGTTGGGTCCGGTTGGAATACGGTCGGCGCCTTGGGTGTCGTTGGGCAGCACGCTGCCGGTCAGGGTCACCAGGGTTTCCGACGCTGTGTTGGCGTTGCTGTCATCGACCGCCTTGGGCGCATCGTCGGTGATGTTGATGTCCAGGGTGCCGGTGGCGGTATCGCCATTGGTGTCGCTGGCGACCACGGTGAATTGTTCGCTGAGATTGTTGGCGCCATCGCCGGCCGAATGGGTGTCGTTGCCATTGAGGGTGTAGCTGTAACTGACCACGCCCGTTGCCGGGTTGTAACCGTTGATGGTCAGGGTGTTGCCCAACTGGGTCGTGATCGATTGCGGAAAGCCTGAAGCCACGCCGCCGCTTAACACGCTGATGCCGCCAATGCTGAGGTTCAGCAGGCCGTCGGCAGCGTTCACGGTGAAGGTGCCATTCTGGATCAGCGCCGCCGGGTTGCTGGCCGAGCCGTCAGGCAGATTGGCTTCATTGAGGGTCAGTTCGCCACCGGTCGAATTGAGACCGCCGAGGGTAACCGGATTGTTCACGGGTGGCGGCGGGACGATGACGGGAGGTGCGTCGTCGTTGACGTTGTCATTGAGATCGGCGAAATGACGCTCCAGCGGAAACTCCGGAATGCCATTGAAGCCCGCTGTCGGGAAACCGATGGTCGGATCGACTCGACCTGCCACTTCTTCCAGCAGCACAAAACTGTGACCACCGCCCAGTGCACCGGACCCATTAGCACCAGACGGTCCAGCCGCAGTGGCTTCACCGGTCTGGGTCGGGTCTTCGCCGGCCGCAATGGCTTTTTGCAGTTGTTCAACATCGGTCAGCTGCGCTTCGCTTGGCGTAACGATCTCAGGCGAATCCACATGGGGCACCTGATTGGCGAGCAGCTGGGAGGTCATCTGCAGGCTGCTGTCACGCCCCAGAGTCAATTCCTGGCCGTTTTTCAAATGCACCGCCACCGCCCCTTCCGCGCCGGTGACCAGTTGATCGCCGGCAAACAGCCGATCACCTTCAACCAGTGCGCGTCGGGTGCCATCACCCGCGACCGCGAACACCTGACCAATGACCTTCGAGACGGTACCGATGAGCGTAGCCATGTGCATCTCCTCTGCCGCCAACCAGTGCCGGCAACCAAATTTTTTTGCGAAGAAAGTGCCCATGTCTGAAGCGAGCCGCTTTGCGAAAACACCTGCCGGACAGCTTGATTTACGTTACGTAATCCGCTGCCCTGGCGACACTCTCGCCAAACCTGTCGCTCATCGATGACCTGCGCCGGAATCGGACAAACCCAATGTAATCAACGACTTTGGGATCCCGTTTGGCAGAAATGATCACCTCCGAGCGATGCGTAACAGTCCTGAATCAGCAAAGTGACAAAAAAATGTCACCCCCTCAACTGCCCCGCCTCCCTCCCCTCCAGCACCTCTTCGTCCCTTATCGATAAATGGATGGAACTTAAATTTTGCCCTTGCAAGCTCCCTAGGGCTCGTAATACAAGGGTTCCACGAGAGAACAATGTGCTGGATTTTTCGGAGCGCATAAGTTTTTTTTGGCATAAGGCTTATGAGAAATATTTCTTAGCTATGCGCTAGAATGTTCTTAGCTGTGTTGTTACAAGCTTGAAACGGTTTTCACTATAAATGCCGTCAAATATTTGGCGACTGATAAGCATCATTAGGACTCAGGGAGATTCATCCATGCGCGTTTTAACCCCCCTCTGCAGCGCGATCCTGCTGGCAATGGCCTGCACATCTCAGGCTAACGCCATGTCGTTAACCGAGGCGATTCAGAGCACTATTGCCACACACCCGGAACTGGCTTCACGCGTGGACTCGCGCCTGTCCGCGGACGAAGAAGTCAAAGTCGCCAAAGGGGGCTTTTATCCATCGGTTGACCTGAACGCCGCATACGGGCGCGGGTACAGCGATAACACCAACACACGTTCGCTGGGCAATCACAACACCAAGATCCTGACCTACACCCAATCCGAGCTGCGTCTGCGGCAGATGCTGTTCGATGGTTTCAACACGGCCAACGAAGTCGAGCGCACCAAAGGCGTGGTCAACTCCCGTGCCTATTACGCGCAAGGCACCGCCCAGGACCTGGCACTGCGCACCATCGAGGTCTACCTCGAAGTGCTCAAGCGTCGCGAACTGGTGACCCTGGCAAAAAACAACTTGCAAGCCCACCTTCGGGTCAACGACCAGATCGGTCTGCGGACCGAGCGCGGTATTGGCAGCACCGCCGACTCCGACCAGTCCACCGCTCGTCGGGCACTGGCGCAAAACAACCTCGACACCGCGGAAGTGGATCTGGCCGATGCCGAATCGAATTTCTTCAGCGTTGTAGGGCGCCTGCCGGATGAGCTGGAAACTCTGCCATCGACGCGCGGCGAATTGCCTGCCACCTTGACTGAAGCCCAGCAGAGCATGGTGGATAACAACCCTTACCTGAAATCTGCCCAAGCCGACGTGCAATCGGCCGAAAGCCAGTACGAAGTTTCCAAGTCGCCGTTCTTTCCCCGCTTCGACGCCGAAGCAGCGGTGGGCGCGAACAACAACGTGCAAGGCGACGAAGGTCACGATAACGAGTGGCGCGTCGGTGTGGTGATGAACTACAACCTGTTCCGCGGCGGCAGCGACAAGGCCCGCCTGCAGTCCAATGCGCACCAGATCAACCAGGCCATGGACATCCGCAACAACGCCCTGCGCCAGCTCAACGAGAACATCCACCTGGCGTGGAACGCCATGCTCAACGCGAAGAAGCAAACGCCGACCGCCCGCGAATACGCCGAGACGACCAAGCGTGTACGTATGGCCTACCAGGATCAGTTCGGCCTCGGCCAGCGGACCCTGCTCGACCTGCTCGACAGTGAAAACGAACTCTACAACGCCAACCGCCGCTACACCGAAGTGCGCTACACCGAGGAATACTCGATGTACCGCGTGCTGGCGAACATGGGTCAGTTGTTGAGCAAGCAGCGTGTGGTGTTGCCTGCCGATGCGGTCGCCCAGTCTGAAGTGAAAAGCGAAGCTCGTTTGCCTGAACTGAGATAACCCCACAGGCTCGGGCCGTGTTCGGACGATCTTTTGATGTGATTCTGAAAAAAACAAAATCAAAAGATCGCCGGCTGCGGTAGTTGCTTCAGGGATTTGTATTGATGTGACAGTTCAACTGGAGCGATCAATGTGACCAGCATGGAACCCGGCAACATCGGTGTCGATCCGCGTCTTAGCTTCGATGACCCCCTTCTTGATGGTCTCTTGATCCTCTGCAAACTCCACGGTGCGACGGTCAGTCGCGCCAGTCTCAGTGCCGGCCTGCCGTTGAACAAGCAGCGCCTGAGCCTGGACCTGCTGCCTCGCGCAGCGGCCCGGGCAAGTTTGCAGGCGCGCATGCTGCGTCGTGAGCTGGCGGACATTTCCCCCCTCAACCTCCCTGTGATGCTGATCCTCAATAACGGTCGTACCGCGATTCTGCGGCGCTTCGGCGATGACGGCCGCTTGCTGATCCTGCCCAGCGAAGCCGACGGCGGGGAACAATGGGTCAGCCGTGAAGAGCTGGCTGAAAATTACAGTGGCCAGGCGTTGTTCGCCCGGCCGCGCCATGAACTCGAAGACTTGCGCTCACCGCTGGTGCCGCGCGTCGAGGCCTGGTTTCGCGACACGCTGAAACTGTCGAAATGGCTGTACAGCGATGCGATCCTGGCGAGCTTCCTGATCAACCTGCTGGGTTTGATGGTGCCGCTGTTCGTGATGCAGACCTACGACCGGGTGGTGCCAAACCAGGCCACCTCCACGCTGTGGGTGCTGTCCATCGGTTTGTTGATCGGCACCGGTTTCGAGCTGGTCCTGCGCGTGGTCCGCGCGCATTTGCTGGACACGGCGGGCAAGAAAACCGACGTGATTTTGTCGGCCACTCTGTTCGAACGCATTACCGGCATGTCGATGAAATCGCGACCTGCCACGATCGGTGGGTTTGCCCAAAGCATTCACGATTTCCAGGGCCTGCGCGAATTCCTCACGGCGGTCACGCTTACCAGTCTGATCGACCTGCCCTTCGCCGTACTGATGCTGGTGGTGATCGGCTTGCTCGGTGGCTGGCTGGTGGTGATTCCAATGCTGGCGTTCCCGATCACCATCATCTTCGCCATGGTGATTCAGGTCCGCCTGCGCGATACCGTGCAAAAAAGCCTGAGCCTGGGCGCCGAACGCCAGGCCTTGTTGATCGAAACCCTCGGCGGGCTGGAAACCCTCAAGGCCTGCAGCGCTGAAAGCGAGCGCCAGCACAAATGGGAAAGCACCCACGGCGCCCTCACCCGCCTCGACAGCCATGCGCGCAACCTCTCGGCGATGGCCACCAACGGCACGTTATTCATCCAACAATTTTCGGGCATGGCGACCATCGTTGCCGGGGTCTACAGCATCATTGCCGGCAACCTCAGCGTCGGCGCACTGGTGGCGACCTACATGCTGGGCAGTCGGGTACTCGCGCCACTGGGGCAGATCGCCGGGTTGATCACGCGCTACCAGCAAGCGCAACTGACGATGAAAAGCACCGATGCGCTGATGGGGCTGCCGCAGGAACGCGACGGCAAACAGCGGCCACTGGAACGCACGCAACTCCAAGGCGCTTTGGACGTCAGCAACGTGACCTTCCACTACAACGGGCAGAATGCCCCGGCGCTGCACAACGTCAGTTTCAGCATGAAACCCGGTGAGCGCATCGGCATCATCGGCCGCAGCGGCTCGGGCAAAAGCACGTTGGCGAGGTTGGTCATGGGTTTCTACGAACCCGAAGAAGGCCAATTGCTGCTCGACGGTCTGGACCTGCGGCAACTCGACGTCGCCGACTTGCGCCAGCAGATTGGCTACGTCGCCCATGACCTGCCACTGCTGGCCGGCAGCCTGCGCGACAACCTGACCCTCGGTGCCCGCTACATCAGCGACTCCAGAATGCTCGAAGTGGCGGAGCTCACCGGCGTGACCGAACTCGCCCGCTCGCATCCTCAGGGTTTTGACCGGCCCGTGGGAGAACGCGGTCAACTGCTTTCCGGTGGCCAGCGTCAGGCTGTGTTGCTGGCCCGAGCCTTGCTGCTCGACCCGCCGATCATGCTGCTCGACGAACCCACCAGCGCTATGGACAACAGCAGCGAAGACGTCCTGCGACAAAAACTGCACAGCTGGGTCCAGGGCAAAACCTTGCTGCTGGTGACCCACCGTACCTCCATGCTCAGCCTCGTGGATCGTCTGGTAGTCCTCGACAACGGACGGATCGTCGCCGACGGTCCGAAAGAAGCGGTCATCGATGCACTGCGCAAGGGCCGTGTCGGCTCTGCGGCGGTCTAGGAGTAGCCCATGGCTGGTACATCGTCCGACGCTTCAAAGGATCGCGGCTACTTCGGCAGCTTCAGCAAAAGTGCCGAAAGCGAATTCATGCCGGAAACCGCCGGCGCCGCGTTGCAGGACTCACCGCGCTGGTCGCGGATCACCGTCTGGCTGGCGGCCGGTCTGCTTATCAGCGCGGTGGTCTGGGCCAAGTTTGCCGTGTTGCAGGAAGTCACCACGGGTGAAGGCAAGGCGATCCCGTCGAGCAAGGTGCAGGTGATCCAGAACCTGGAAGGCGGCATCGTCACTGAAATATTCGTGCGCGAAGGGCAAATGGTGAACAAGGGCGACAAATTGCTGCGCCTGGATGACACGCGGTTTCTGTCGAACAAGGGTGAAAGCGAGGCGGACCGTTATGCCTTGACGGCGCAGGTCGAACGGTTATCTGCCGAGGCCGAAGGACGACCTTTCAAGCTGTCGGCAGAAGTGATTGCCAAGGCACCGCAAGTGGCCGAGGACGAACGCTCCCTGTACGAACAACGGCAGCGTCGACTGGCCAGCGAACAGCGCACGTTGAGTGAGCAACTTCGGCAAAAAACCCAGGAACTGGCGGAATTTCGCTCCAAACAGGGCCAGTTCAGTTCGAGCCTCGCTCTGCTGCAACAAGAGATGAACATGTCCGCGCCCCTGGTGGGAACCGGGGCGGTGTCCCCGGTGGAAATCCTGCGCCTCAAACGCAGCGCCGTGGAGATACGCGGCTCGCTGAACGCCACGACGCTGGCGATTCCCCGAGCCGAATCGGCGATCAACGAAATCAAAAGCAAGATTGACGAGTCGGAACAGTCATTCCGCTCGGACGCCGCCAAAGAGCTGAATGAGAAACGCACCGATCTGTCGAAAATCACGGCATCAAGCATTGCCATCGACGACCGCGTCACCCGCACCACGGTGGTCTCGCCAGTGCACGGGATTATCAAGGTGCTGAAGGTCAACACCATTGGCGGCGTGGTGCAGCCGGGCAGTGACATGGTGGAAATCGTGCCCTTGGAAGACAACCTGCTGATCGAAGCCAAGGTCCGGCCGCAAGACGTGGCATTCCTGCACCCCGGCCAGAAAGCCATGGTCAAGTTCAGCGCCTACGACTACACGATCTATGGCGGGCTGAGTGCGAAGCTGGAGTTGATCGGGGCGGACACCATTACCGACGACAAGGGCAACAGCTTTTATCTGATCCAGGTAAGGACCGACAAGAATCACCTGGGTGGGGACGTGAAGCCTTTGCTGATCATTCCCGGGATGGTGGCGACGGTGGATATCATTACCGGGGAGAAAAGTGTGTTGGATTACCTGCTTAAACCGGTGCTCAAGGCACGGACCGAGGCGATGCGCGAACGATAGATCAGGCCAGAATCTTCATTGACTGTGCACTGGCTATCGCTAGCAGGCTAGCTCCCACAGGGGATTTGGGAGCGATCAAGACTTTGTATTCTCAACTGATCAACTGTGGGAGCTAGCCTGCTGGCGATCAGGCCAGCACTAGCAACACCTATCTCGGCCCATGATTGCGCTGGAAGGTATCCTCCCCCATCGCCGCAATCTGCCCCTCGATCAATGCCTCGAACGGCTTCAGCAACGGCTCGAAAGAGCTCGGCGCTTCCAGCGTTTGCAAGGCCTGGACGATCGCTTCAACCGTCGACAACGCACCCGGTCCCGGCGCCTTGCGCAATCGATATCGCGACACCCCGCCCTCAGCCAGGGTCACCCGGGGCAACGCTGCCAGCAGCGGATTGAGGTGCAGCATTTTGCGCGCCTTGCGCCAGGTACCGTCCGGCACGACCAGCAACAGCGGTTCCTCGTGTTCGGTGTACGCCTGCAACGTCTGCGCATCATCGGCAGGAAACAGCAATCGCGCCCTATAGCCTGGGCGATTCAACAGCGCCGGCAAATCCTCGAACACTTCGCCGACGACCAGCTCGGCATTCTTCAGCCCCAATGCCGCCAACCGCGCGGTGTTCAGCGCATGGTTCACCTCACTGGGATGCTGTAACAGCAACACCCGGGTGCGGCTATCGAGGTGCGGGATCAGCGGGCACAGGCAGTGGGTTTGCGGGCGCAGGCAGCGTGGGCATTGGAGTCTGGACATGCTTGCTTTTCCTTTAAGCAGCCTGATTGAGCTGTGCTTTGAGCAAATCGCGGAAGGTCTGGATCAACGGTTCACGGCTGCGGCCACGGCGCACGATCATCGAAAATGGCGCCTGATAGCCGAACGTCGCCGGCAACAGCACGCGCAAATCGCCCTTGTCGGCCCAGGCCTGGGCGTAATGCTCCGGCAAATAACCGATGTAGGCGCCCGACAGCACCAGAATCAGCTGCGCCTCCATACTCTCCACCGTCGCCGCGCTGTGTTTGAAGCCATGACGCGCCAGTTCCGCCTGGCTCCAGTAGCCGCGCCCCACCATGCGCTGCTGGGTGATGACTTGCTCGGGGATACGTCGTTCGGTGAACAGCGGATGGCGACTGCTGCAATACAACCAGTGCTGTTCACGGTACAGCGGCATGTAGACCAGACCGCTCATGCGCGTCGAGAAAGCACCGATGGCCAGGTCGAGGCGATTGTCCTGCACGCCGAGTTGCAGCTCATAGGGGCTCATGACCGACAGGTGCAAATGCACCGCCGGGTGTTCCTGGCTGTAGGCGCCGATGGCTTCGGCGAAGGGCAAGGCCTTGTCGCTGACGGTAGAGTCGATCACCCCCAGATTCAGCGTGCCACGCAGCTCGCCTTTGAGGGCCGCGGCGTATTGCTCGAAACCTTCGAGCTCGGCCAACAGGCGCAAGGTTTCCTGATGAAACAGTTCGCCCTTGCTGGACAGGCTGAAACCACCTCGACCGCGATGGCAGAGCACCAGGCCAAGCGCAGCTTCGAGCTGGCTCATGTAAGTGCTGATCGCCGACGTGGAAAGGTTGAGCTCATGCTGGGCAGTGGCGAACCCCTGATGACGGACCACGCTGACGAAGATGCGCAATAGTTTCAGGTCGGGTAAAGCGTTGGCCATGGGGGCTCCAGACAGCAGCTGATCATTTCCTGAGTTTCTCCGCCGCTTTGTAGGAGCTGTCGAGTGAAACGAGGCTGCGATCTTTTGATCTTGATGGTTGAAGATCAAAAGATCGCAGCCTCGTTTCACTCGACAGCTCCTACAGGAGATCAGTCGCGCAGTCGCGCAGGGCGAGGTCCTCAGGCGGAGAAGTCTATCGCCCCTCCCGTCATTAGTTTAGAAAAATCTGAACTAAGTATTTGCCCGTAGCGATTCTTCCCGGGCACTACATTTCGCAGAATCGGCCCACAGCGGTACCCGTGCTTCCATGAACGGCGTAACCGACATAAATAAAACAACGACGATGAGGCCCTACCCGTGGACAAGATTCTTCACCAACCACTGGGCGGCAACGAAATGCCGCGCTTCGGCGGCATCGCCACCATGATGCGACTCCCCCATTTGCCTACCGCTGCTGGTCTGGATGCTGCCTTTGTTGGCGTCCCGCTGGACATCGGCACCTCGCTGCGCCCTGGCACCCGTTTCGGGCCTCGCGAAATACGCGCTGAATCGGTGATGATCCGTCCTTACAACATGGCGACCGGTGCTGCGCCGTTCGACTCCCTGTCGGTGGCCGACATCGGTGACGTCGCGATCAACACCTTCAACTTGCTGGATGCCGTGCGGATCATCGAAGAATCCTACGACAACATCCTCGAACACGACGTGATCCCGTTGACTCTGGGCGGCGACCACACCATCACCCTGCCGATCCTGCGTGCCATTCACAAGAAGCACGGCAAGGTCGGCCTGGTGCACATCGACGCCCACGCCGATGTGAACGATCACATGTTCGGCGAGAAAATCGCCCACGGCACCACCTTCCGTCGCGCCGTTGAAGAAGGCCTGCTGGACCCGGATCGCGTGGTCCAGATTGGTCTGCGCGCCCAGGGCTACACCGCTGACGATTTCAACTGGAGCCGTAAACAGGGTTTCCGCGTGGTGCAGGCCGAAGAATGCTGGCACAAATCCCTGGCTCCCCTGATGGCTGAAGTTCGCGAGAAAGTTGGCGGTGGTCCGGTGTACCTGAGTTTCGACATCGACGGCATCGACCCGGCTTGGGCACCGGGCACCGGCACTCCGGAAATCGGTGGTCTGACGACCATTCAGGCAATCGAGATCGTGCGGGGCTGCCAAGGCCTCGACCTGGTGGGTTGCGATCTGGTAGAAGTCTCGCCCGCTTACGACACAACCGGCAACACCTCACTGCTGGCCGCCAACCTGCTGTACGAAATGCTCTGCGTACTGCCAGGCGTGGTCCACCGCTGAGAATCGGTCATGAACGAACGCGATCAGGTACTGAAAGCCGCCGCCGATCTGGTGTCGGCCTTTGCCCGTAACGATCGCGAAGCCTACTTCGGCGCCTTCAGCGCCGATGCCAGCTTCGTGTTCTACACCCTCGAGCAACCCCTGCTGTCGCGCGATGCCTACCAGGCGTTGTGGGACACCTGGCGCTCGGAGGATGGCTTCGAAGTGCTGTCGTGCACTTCAAGCAACGCCTTTGTCAGCCTGCAAGGTGATGTGGCGATTTTCATCCATGACGTGGCCACCGAGCTGCGCATGCAAGGGGAGCAACACTTCAGCCAGGAGCGCGAGACGATTGTTTTCAAAAAACAAGCGTCTGGCCGAGAACAACAAGGCCTATGGCTGGCCTGTCACGAACATTTGTCCGCCATGCCGGAAGGGCTGCCACCCCCTTAGCCAAACAGGTGACGCTCACGCACGATGAGCGCGCCTTTATGATCGGAGCAGATCATGAATAACAACAACAAAGAAAAAAGCCTTAGCAGCATTGAAACAAACGGGGTCGAACAGATTCCGGATCATGAGCGTGACGCCCGACCCAGCGACCTGTTTCGCTTGATCTTCGGCGGCGCCAATACCTTTGCTACCGCAGTGCTTGGCAGTTTCCCGGTGTTGTTCGGACTGTCGTTTCAGGCCGGTGTCTGGGCGATTGTGCTGGGCGTATTGCTGGGCGCGCTGATCCTTGCACCGATGGGCTTGTTCGGCCCGATCAATGGCACCAACAACGCCGTGTCTTCCGGTGCGCATTTTGGCGTGCACGGGCGGATCGTCGGTTCGTTCTTGTCGCTGTTGACCGCCATCGCCTTCTTCTCACTGTCGGTCTGGAGTTCGGGCGATGCGTTGATTGGTGGCGCCAAACGCTTGATCGGCCTCCCGGAAACCGACCTGACATTGGGCCTGGCCTACGGTCTGTTCGCGATCCTGGTGTTGACCGTGTGCATCTACGGTTTCCGATTCATGTTGTGGGTCAACCGCATTGCGGTGTGGGCTGCCAGCGCGCTGTTCCTGCTCGGCATCTTCGCGTTCGCCCCGACGTTCGACAGCCATTTCGCCGGCACTGTCGCTATGGGTCAGGCCGGTTTCTGGGCCGCCTTCATCGGCGCGGCACTGGTCGCCATGAGCAACCCGATTTCCTTTGGGGCGTTCCTCGGTGACTGGTCGCGGTACATTCCACGGGAGACCCCGAAAGGTCGAATCATGCTTGCCGTGGTCGGCGCACAGATCGCCACCCTTATCCCCTTCCTGTTTGGCCTCGCCACCGCCACGATCGTTGCAATCAAGGCGCCGGACTACATCGCGGCCAACAACTATGTGGGCGGGCTGCTGGCGGTTTCCCCGAGCTGGTTCTTTTTGCCGGTGTGCCTGATCGCCGTGATCGGCGGCATGTCCACGGGCACCACTTCCCTCTATGGCACCGGGCTGGACATGTCCAGCGTGTTTCCGCGCGTGTTGTCGCGGGTCAAGGCGACCTTGCTGATCGGTGTGATGTCGATCGCCTTCATCTTCATCGGACGCTTTGCGGCCAACCTGGTGCAGAGCGTGTCGACCTTCGCCGTGCTGATCATCACCTGCACCACCCCTTGGATGGTGATCATGATCATCGGTCTGCTGGTGCGTCGCGGCTTCTACTGCCCGGATGACCTGCAGGTGTTTACTCGCGGCGAGAAAGGTGGCCGCTACTGGTTCACCCACGGCTGGAACTGGCGTGGCCTGGGTGCCTGGATCCCGAGTGCGCTGGTGGGTTTGTGCTTTGTGAACCTGCCGGGCCAGTTTGTCGGACCTTTGGGCAATCTCGCCGACGGCATCGACATCAGCCTGCCGGTCACGCTGGGCCTGGCGTCAGTGGTGTATTTGGCACTGCTGAGCCTGTTCCCGGAATCGGCTGCTGTGTTCGGGCCAAATGATTCACGTAGCAAGGGCACGGATTCGCTCGTTAAACCGGCGATGCGGCCAGTCGCCTGATTCGAAAAAACGGTGGTTAACGGAACCTCTGTGGCGAGGGAGCTTGCTCCCGCTCGACTGCGCAGCAGTCGCAAAAGATTTGGGGCTACTGCGTAGCCCAGCGGGAGCAAGCTCCCTCGCCACAAAAAGCGGCCTGATTGCCACATTGCTTTTCAGCCTCACCATAAAAAAGACAATCGGAGACACGCCATCATGGCTTTGGATTTATTCGTCGTACTCATCTACGCCGCCGCGATGCTGGTTCTCGGCTACTTCGGCATGCGCAAGGCCAAGACCCACGAAGACTACCTGGTCGCCGGTCGTAACCTCGGCCCGAGCCTCTACATGGGCACGATGGCCGCGACTGTGCTGGGTGGCGCGTCCACCGTCGGCACTGTGCGCCTGGGCTACGTCCATGGTATCTCCGGTTTCTGGCTCTGCGCCGCACTGGGTTGCGGGATCGTCGCGCTGAACCTGTTTCTCGCCAAACCCCTGCTCAAACTTAAAGTGTTCACCGTCACCCAGGTGCTGGAAAAACGCTACAACCCAATGGCCCGTACCGCCAGCGCCACCATCATGCTGGCCTATGCCCTGATGATCGGCGTGACCTCGATCCTGGCAATCGGCACCGTGCTACAAGTGCTGTTCGGTCTGCCATTCTGGATATCCTTGCTGCTGGGCGGCGGTGTCGTCGTGATCTACTCGACCATCGGCGGCATGTGGTCGCTGACCCTGACCGACATTGTCCAGTTCGGGATC
The DNA here is from genome assembly GCF_058145095.1 of Pseudomonas sp. MDV22-iso1. Taxonomy (NCBI): domain Bacteria; kingdom Pseudomonadati; phylum Pseudomonadota; class Gammaproteobacteria; order Pseudomonadales; family Pseudomonadaceae; genus Pseudomonas; species Pseudomonas sp. MDV22-iso1. The sequence goes on along the minus strand of NZ_JBYVMF010000001.1, from coordinate 160,570 downwards.
CAGACCGTCGGCCTGATGTTCCTGCTGTTGCCGATCTGCCTGTACCGCGTGGGTGGCTGGGATCAACTGGTAGCGCAATTGCCGGCTACCAGCTTCAGCTTCACGGCCATTGGCTGGGATACCATCATCACCTACTTCATGATCTACTTTTTCGGGATCCTGATCGGCCAGGACATCTGGCAACGGGTGTTCACTGCACGCAGTGAAAAAGTCGCCAGGTACGCCGGCACCACTGCGGGCATCTACTGCATCATCTACGGTCTGGTGTGCGCCCTGATCGGTATGGCCGCTCACGTGCTGATCCCGGACCTGGACAACGTCAACAACGCCTTCGCCGCCATCGTCAAACTGTCCTTGCCGGACGGCATCCGTGGCCTGGTGATCGCTGCGGCCCTGGCAGCCATGATGTCCACCGCCAGCGCCGGCCTGCTGGCCGCCTCCACCACCCTGACCGAAGACCTGCTGCCGAAACTGCGTGGCGGTAAACAGTCGAGCCTGGGCATCAACCGTATATTCACCCTGCTGACCGGCCTCGTGGTGCTCGGCATCGCACTGGTCGTCAACGACGTGATCAGCGCACTGACGCTGGCCTACAACCTGTTGGTGGGCGGCATGCTGATTCCGCTGATGGGTGCGATCTTCTGGAAACGTGCAACCACCGCAGGGGCCATCGCCAGTATGGGCATGGGCTTTGCCACTGCGCTGGTGTTCATGTTCAAGGATGGTCTGGACGCCAACACCCCGATCTACTACAGCCTGGGCGTCGGCTTGGTGAGTTTCGTGCTGGTCAGCCTGATGTCCCGTCGCCCGACCATGGTGGCGAGCGCACTCTGATCTGAAAAGAATGCCTTAACGTTTTCTTCGACGGGTGTGGCGTCGGTTGCCACACCCGTTTTTTTCGCCTGCAGAAAGGTGCTGCACAGACGAGTGGCAGGGCTGGCGTTGCGCAAGCCTGCTGTACTCAAGAACGGGAAAACTATAATAACGCCCTCGAAGAACGACCATGAAAAGAGCCGCCATTCGTGCCGCCGTGCATCGCTTTATCAGCCGCTTACTGGAATCTCAGGATGACTTCGACGACAACGCGAGCCTGGAAGCGTTGGGACTGGATAAACAGGAAATTGAAGAGCTGATCTTCCATTTGGAGGATGAGCTGGGATTGACCGCGTTTACGGGCGAGGAAGATCAAATGCTCAGAAACGCAAAAACGGCCAATGACTTGAGCCGTTTTTTAATAGAGGTAGGTAGGCATTGAGGGATAGGTCATCTATCCCTCTGACGAAACCAGGTCTGCAGTACTACCGAACCTGACTCAGCTTTACCGGCGGCGTGGCTGGCGTCGACGCTGCTCGTCGTCGGTACGGATTGGCACAGGTTGCAGAGGCGGTTCGATCAAACCGAGTGCGATACCCAGGTCGTGCAGCCAGTTTTGGATTTTCTCTTTCATGGTGCCCCCTTCAGGGTAGTGCCGAGCGGCCGGAATTCTGTAGCCGCTTCGCACTGATAATAGTCCGAAGTCCTACGCAATGCTCGGCAAAAGTCGCAATGATCTGTTACTGAATTGATCCAAATCATTCAGTGATAGTTCAAGCAATCGCCTGAACCGGATGTGTGGCCGACGGATAGACCGTTTGTTGCTGTTCGATCCACGCATTCAGATTGGCACCCACCATGCCTTTGCGCCACATCAACCAGGTGGTCGCGCTCGCGAACGGCTCGGCCAATGGGTGCACCGCCACGCTTTCGCGCCCCGGCAAGCTGGCCAGCATTGACTCTGACATGAGCGCCACTCCAGAGCCTGCGATCACACACGCCAGCATCCCCGGGTAAGACTCAATCTCCATCGCCCGTCCCATGGCCGCGCGGTCATGGGCGAACCAGGCTTCCAGTCGCATGCGGTATGAGCAACCCTGGCGGAACGTGAACACCGAGCGCCCCTCCACATCCAGGGCACTGCGCACGGGTGGATGATCAGCCTCGCTGATCAGCACCAACCGCTCGTCGCATAATGGCACGCCGTCGAGCCCGGCCAGTTCCAGCGGCCCGTCCACCAGCGCCGCATCGAGTCGACCGGTCAGCAAGCCTTCCAGTAATTCTCCGCTGGGTCCCGACTGCACCTGCAGGTTTACCGCCGGGTAGCTGCGGTGATAGCGCGCCAGCAATGCTGGAAGGTGGATGGCGGCGGTGCTGTACATCGTGCCCAGCACGAAGTCGCCAGCCGGCTCCCCGCCCTGCACGGCGGCCCGTGCTTCGTCGTGCAGGCTGAACAGCCTGGCGGTGTAGTCCAACAGGACTTTTCCCGCAGGGGACAGTTGCAAACGCTGTCGCTCGCGAACGAAAAGTTCGACACCGAGCTGCTCTTCCAGCTGCTTGAGCCGGGTCGACAGGTTAGACGGTACGCGGTGCAGGCGCTCAGCCGCTCGGGTGATCGAGCCTTCTTCGGCGACGGCCTGAAAGATCCGCAATTGACTGAATTCCACACCATTCTCCAAATAAGAACAAGTTACTCACTATTATTCATTTTTAAAGAAAGTCAATCAGTCCTAGCCTGACGGTCATTGATCCTCTGCCGGAACTCAGACCATGTCTCCTCTGATTCGCTTACTCGCCTGTTTCATCGCGCTCATGATGGCCATGGGTATCGGCCGTTTCGCCCTCACCCCGCAACTGCCACATTTGATCAGCGAAGGTCAGATAGACCTGACCGCTGCGGGCCTGATTGCTGCCGCGAACTACCTGGGCTATTTCGTCGGTGCCGTGGACGCCATGTTTTCCCGACGCCCTGATCAGGTTCGCCGGCGCCTTTTGGGCGGATTGTGGCTGTGTGTGCTGCTGACCCTGGCGTCTTTCTGGGCCAGTGGTTTCTGGTCCCATCTGCTATTGCGCTTTGGCACGGGCGTCGCCAGCGCCTGGGTCTTGGTCATGATCACCGCATTGAGCCAGCCATTGGCAGCGGCAGCCGGTCGCCCACGACTGGGTGCGCTGGTATTTGCCGGACCCGGCCTGGGTATTTTTCTGACAGGACTGTTGGCGCTGGGCTCGAACCTGCTGGGCCAGACGTCCGCCACGCTGTGGCTGGTGTATGCCGCGGTCGGGCTGGTGATGTTGTTGGCGATCCTGCCCTTCTTGCCGCAACAGGTCGCGAACGTCACCGCACCTATGAATGATGCCGGCACAGGCAGCCCGGGCATCGGCCGCTTGGGCGTGATCTATGGCTTGTATGGCTTGGGCTACATCATCCCGGCCACATTCCTGTCGCAAATGGCCAACGCGCAATTTCATGGGCAATGGCAGGCTGACCTGTTCTGGCCCTGCTTTGGACTGGCGGCAGCGACGGGCGTGGTCGTGGTGAGTTTGCGCCGACACAATCCGGACGCAACGCGGCATTGGTTGATGGCGACATTGTGGCTGCAAGCGGCCGGGGTTTTCGCTTGCCTGCTGGGCAGCGGCCTGGGCCTGGCGCTGGGCGTCATCTTGTGTGGCACACCGTTCCTGGCCTGCATGCAATTGGTGATGCAACGCTCCCGGGAGCTGGCGCCACACGCCACGCAACGCAACGCCGGATTGCTGACCGCCTGCTTTGCCGTGGGTCAGCTCGCCGGCCCGCTGCTGGCCGCGCTAAGCAGCCATTTCAGTGGCGGCCTGCAAGCCGCATTGATCTTCGCCGGCAGTGGCCTGCTGATCGCGGGGGTACTGTCGATCAGTGGGATCACGACTGCCCGAGGGCTTTGCGCAAACGACGGCGTACCCACTGTTCAGCGCTGACAAACGTGATGCCAAGCAATACCAGCACCGCGCCAATGACGAAGTTCAGGCTCAATTCTTCGCCCAACAGCACAACGCCGAAGGTGACACCGAATAACGGCGTCATGAACGAAAACACAGCCAGGTTTGCCGCCATGTAACGGCGCAGCAGCCAGAACCATGTCAGGTAACTGAAGAACGAGACGATCAGCCCCTGAAACAGCACGCTGGCCACCGCAACGGTGGTCAGGCTGACATGGGTCACCTGGCCGCTGATGATCGCGATCAGCAACAGACCGATAAAGCCCACCATCAATTGATAAAACAACGTCAGGGTTACCGGTGCTTCAGACAGACGCGAAGCGCGCACGACCACGGTTGTCGCGCCCCACGCAGCGCCAGCCAGTACGCCCAAGGCATCCCCCATCAACATGCGTCGATCGAGGTTGTCCCAGGAAACGCCACCGGCGAACGCGACGGCGATGCCAATGAAGGACAGAAAAATGCCCAGCCATTGCACCGGCCTCAGACGTTCGCTGGGCAATAGCCAGTTCACGCCCAGCGCCGTAAAAATGGGAGCGGTGTACAGAAAGACGGACATGTGGGCCGCTGTCGTCAGTTGCAGGCCTTCGGAGATGAAGAAAAACTCCAGCCCGAACAGCGCACCGGCCAGCAAACCGCCGCGCCAGGTGGTACTTACCTGATCCCAGCCGCCTTTCCAGCAGATCAACAAGCCTACGAGCACGGCGGAAATGCCTGACCGCCCTGCTGCCTGCATGACCGGAGCAATATCCGGCGCCGCCCATTTGATCATGACCTGCTGGACACCCCAGATCAGGCACAAACCGAGCATGACTTGCAGGGCAAACCCATCGGCGCTACGCCGGGTGGCGCTCACCGGAACACCTCGACAACACAATCCATGGCAGAAACTCGTCAGTCAACGCAAAGCCCCGACCATCCATTGAGCAATGGCGTCGGGGCGAAAAATTATACGTTCGATTATTAACCAATCGGGCAGGAAATAGCGTCTGCAAGAGACATTTGAATCTCTGGTTGCGTCATCACCCGGCTTTGCGCATTGCCCAATAGCCAACGGTGCACGCAACACAGGTCAGCAGCGCGCCCCACGCCATGTCCATCAAGGCCAGTTGCGCAGACCATCCCTTCAGGGTCGCCCAGTTGGTCAGGTCATAGGTGCCGTACGCGACCAGCCCCAACAACGCGCCCATACCCGCCGCACGTTGCCAGCTCGTCGCCGGTAGCACGACGAACACCACGCAACCGAGCACATAGAGAAGGTAGAAAACCGCAGCCGGGGCCAGCAGCGGCCGGTCGAGCATCAGCGAACCGAGCAAAGACCGGTACGTGCGCGCCATCAGCACGCCCAGCCAGAGGCCGTCGAGCACGAGAAACGCCAGCAAGGTGCCTGCGTAGGCAAACAACATTCTTTTCATGATTTGCGACCCCAAAGCCAATGTAGGCACTGCTACGGACAGCGCCTACAAGAGGCCGTGTCGAGGTCAGCTTAGTTCAATGCGATCCGCATGAATCACGATCTGGCCGTTCTTGTACAACGCACCGATGGCTTTCTTGAAGTTGCCTTTGCTGACGCCAAACAGGCTGCTGATCACGGTCGGATCGCTTTTGTCGCTGACCGGCAGGCTGCCGTTGTTTTCACGCAACTTGGCGAGGATCTTCGAGTTGAGGCTGGTGGCGGCTTCTTCGCCAACCGGTTGCAGGCTCAAGCTGATCTTGCCGTCGGGACGGACTTCCTTGATGAAACCCTTCTCTTCTTTACCGGCACGCATGAATTTGAAGATTTCGTTCTTGTGAATCAAGCCCCAGTGCTTGTTGTTGATGATCGCCTTGAAGCCCATATCGGTCGCTTCGGCTACCAGCAAATTCACTTCCTGGCCCGGCGTGTAGTTGGCCGGGGTCTTGTCCAGGTAACGATCCAGACGTGCCGTCGCGGTGATGCGGCGGGTGTGTTTATCGAGATAAACGTGCACCACGACATACTCGCCGGCCGTCATCTGACGTTTTTCTTCCGAATACGGCAGCAGCAGATCCTTGGGCAAACCCCAGTCCAGGAAAACGCCAATGCTGTTGACTTCAACTACTTTCAAACTGGCGAAGTCACCGACTTGAACTTTCGGCTTTTCAGTCGTTGCGATGAGTTTGTCATCGCTGTCCAGGTAAATAAAAACGTTGAGCCAGTCTTCATCTTCGCTGGGAATATCTTTGGGAATATAACGATTAGGCAGAAGGATTTCGCCGTCCGCGCCACCGTCCAGATATAAACCGAAGTTAGTGTGTTTAACCACTTGCAAACTGTTGTAACGCCCGACTAAAGCCATGTCCAATACCCTCATTGCGTGGGCGGCATTCTACCCGGTTTTGCGGGCCGCGCTCACCGACCGGTCCAGCGGCGACAGAAAATCTGGTCAAAGGACTGGTTTTTTCGGATTTCAGGCACAGAGCGGCCACTCGTCTGACTATGCCGATGAATAATGTTCTGGCATCGCCGCTATAAATTGCTTTTTTCAGAGGCACGTTTTTAGTTAAAACAGCAGCTTAGGGTGATAATACGAAGACAGTTTCCCGACGACACTTCAGCCCGGCAAAAGAGTTTCAGGGGGATATTTGCCAAGCAATTGTCAAGTATTTCCTGTACGATGCATGGCCAAGTTAATTTTCTACAGGTTAATGGCCGCCATGCGTGTAAAAGCATCCAACAGCAAAGCAAAGCCTGCTCCAGCCGTTGAAACCAGCGAATCGATCAACAACCAGATCGCTGCGTTCCTCAAGTCTGGCGGCGAAATCCAGCAAATTGCCAAAGGCGTCAGCGGCCAGACGTTCGGCCCGTCCAAGCAGATCACGCTGGGCAAAAAGTAACATCCGCTGCAACTGGTCCCTGGGTGCTTTGAGCTTCAAAGCGCCTGGACTGGAACCTCCCCGCAACACCCTCCTCAATAAACCAATATTTCAAAAATCGACGAACGGCCTTCGAAGCCGAGCATTCGCCGGTATGCTTGCACACGTCTAGATCAAGCGTTTGCGTAGGTTTTTGGTTCCTGCTCCTCGCTGTTCATGGAGTGACGCATGCTCAAGCCCCCCCTCATATTGCTCGGCACCTTGTTGTCGTGCTCGGTCGCCAATGCGCAAATTTTTCAGCGTGAAATGGGCGACTTCGACCTGAAACTGGGTACGACCCCAAGCCGCAGCATGGCTCAAGGGCTGGTCAAACCCGCCAGCACCGGCTCCTTCCACGGAGGCCTGGACCTGAGTCACGACAGCGGTTTCTATGTGGGCCAATGGGCGCCGAGCATGGGCCTGAGTCCGGGAAAGAACCTCGAGGTCGATTCCTACGTAGGTTTTAAACAACCCTTCGACCAAACCCTCGGCTACGAAGTCGGCATGATCCATTACAGCTATCCGAAAGTGGACACGCTCGACAGCCAGGAGCTTTTCGGCGGCCTGACGTTTCTGGGCAGTCGTTTCGGTGCGGCCTTCAGCAACGACCCCGACAAACAGAACAGCACCGTCTTCGCCGATCTCGGCGGCAACCAGCCCTTTGGCATCGGGATCAGCATGAAATACACCACCCATCAGCTCAACGCGCCCGTCTCCGTCGATGGCGGCTACATAGGGAGCTTCACCGATTGGTCGGTGCAACTGTCCCGCCCGTTCATGGGCATTGACCTGGACCTGATCTACAGCGATTCCAACCTCAGCGGCAACGACTGCTCCGCCTATTCCGGGCACAACAGCCAGTGCGACGGCCTGGTGACCCTCAAGGCTGAACGCGCCTTTTATTGATAGGCTGAACTGCGAGGCTCATCCTGCGTTCACATGAGCATCCCCTCAAGAAGCCAGGCTTTCGCAAGGACTCGCCCATGTCGCGCTGGTTAAAATATCTCGCCGTCGTTATCACCCTCAGCCTTGCTCTCGGCGCCTGCAGTCGCGTGGGGCTGGCCTATCGCAACCTCGATGTGATCATTCCGTGGACGCTCAGCGACTACCTGGACATGAACGGCGAGCAGAAAGGCTGGTTCAACGAACGCCTCAAGGAGCACCTGAGCTGGCATTGCACCACGCAGTTGCCCGGCTACCTGGATTGGCTGGACCGGTTACAGGGGATGGTGGAAACCAATCAGGTGACCGATGCCGCCCTGCAAGCCCGCACCCAGGAAGCCAAAGCGGCCATCGCCCAGACCGCTCGTGAAATCACCCCGTCGGCCATTGAGTTATTGAAAGGACTGGACGACAAACAAGTCGCGGAGATGAACGACGCGTTCGCCAAGGATCAGCGCAAACGCCAGGAGGAATACCTCAAGCCGTCTCTCGATCAGCAGATCAAAGAACGTGCGCAGCGGATGGAAAAGCGTCTGGACGACTGGCTCGGCCCCTTGAGTGAAACCCAACGGCAACGTGTCATCGCCTGGTCAACAGCCCTGGGTGACCAGAACACTCAATGGATCGCCAACCGCGTTCATTGGCAGAAGCAATTCAGCGCCGCCGTTGCGCAACGGCAAAGTCCCGAATTCCCACAAAGAATCGAGACGCTTCTGGTGAATCGCGAGAGTTTGTGGACGCCGGCCTACCGCGAAGCCTATGCCAAGACAGAAGCCCAGGCGCGGGGATTGTTCGTTGATTTGATGGCAGAGAGCACGCCGATGCAACGTCAGCGTTTGCTGAAAAAGATTGAGGGGGTGAGGAAGGATTTCAACGATCTGAAGTGTCTGAAAGCAGCACAAAAAAGTTAAATGCTCGGCAACCCCATGTAGGAGTGAGCCTGCTCGCGATAGCGGTTTCACAGCCGACAACGACGTTGACTGACCGACCGCTATCGCGAGCAGGCTCACTCCTACATTGAGAGATGCGTTCAGGCGATCTGTGCCTTGGACGCTACTTCATCAAATGTCAGCTCATCCAGCGCATCTTCCTGCTCATCCAGCACCTGCCGTGGATGATCATTCCCCGGAATGCTGCTGTCGATCAGGCTCAACAGGCTTGAGCCACGGGGCGTCAAAATGTAATTCGAGCCTGTACCGCCCTGCTCTTCAGGCCGAGGTTCAATATATCCGCGCTCCAGCAGTAACTTTTCATACTCGCCTGCCACCGCCTTCAGGTGATCGAGGTTTTCAGTTTGTTCGCCTTCCGAGGCTTTTTCCGCGGCGTATTGCTCGGCGTAGGGTCGCGGCGTAAAGCTGCTCGCGCCGTTTTGCACTTCGTGCAGCAGGCGCTCGATTAGATCCCAGTTATAAGTCGTCATCCTGATTCAACCTCCAAGCCAGAGAGTGAGGTGGCCTTCATAACGTGTGACCTGCGCGTCGGGCAGCCGTTCAGCCGAGGTTTTCAACCATGCCGACCGGCGGCATGTCGAATCACGCCAGGGTGCAACGACTAGTCTGTGTAAGTCACCTCCCCGCTGCTCGCAGGAGAATCTCTCATGAACCTTCAGAATCATCCGGTCGTGTCCCGAGAAGAATGGCTCGCCGCCCGCCGACAACACCTGGCTCACGAAAAAGCCTTTACCAGGGAACGGGACAAACTCAGCGCTGAACGCCGCGCCCTGCCCTGGGTGAAGATCGACAAGGATTACCGCTTTCAGGGGCCCAATGGCGAATTGAAACTCGCCGACCTGTTCGGTGGGCGCAGCCAATTGGTCATCTATCACTTCATGTTTGGTGAGGGCTGGAAAGAGGGCTGCTCCGGCTGCTCTTTCCTGTCCGACCACATTGATGGCGCCAATCAGCACCTGGCGCATCATGACGTTGCCGTGGTCGCGGTTTCTCATGCGCCGTTTGCCGAATTTCAGGACTTTAAACGGCGCATGGGCTGGAGATTCGACTGGGTATCGTCAGCCGGTTGCGATTTCAACTATGACTTTGGCGTCTCCGCCCGCGCAGACGAAGTCGCCGCTGGCACGTCCACCTACAACTACGAAAAATCCGACGGCGCGGAAGAAGAACTTCCCGGCCTCAGCGTCTTTTATCGCAACGATGCGGGCGAAATCTTCCACACGTATTCCACCTATGCCCGCGGCCTGGACATGTTGGTCGGCGCCTACAACTACCTGGATCTGACGCCGAAGGGGCGCAATGAGGAGGAAATCATGGAATGGGTGCGCCATCACGACCGCTATGACGAAAAGGCATCTTCAAGCTGCTGTCACAGTTAGCAGTAAGGAGCGAGCGGTGCGTGTGCTGATGAACTTTTTGCGCGTTCGGACCCTCAACCAGATATCCCGCCTTAACCGGAACTGAGGCCTGCCCATGAAAACCCTGCTGAAACTCACCCTCGCCGCCACCCTCGCCTGCGCCCTGCCCGTTTGGGCTTGCACGCCCGAGGAAGCTACCGCCAAACGCGAACAGCTGGCCAAGGAAGTCACCAAGCTGACCGAGCAGAATCCCGCCAAAGCCAAGGAGATCAATGCCGAATTGCAGAAGATGGACCTGGGAACGGCCAGCGCAGATTTGCCGGACAAATGTCAGTTGATTGATCAGCGGCTGAAGGAATTGGGTTCAGCTGAGAAGAAGGCTGAAGGCTAAAGGCAAAATCAAAAGATCGCAGGCTGCGCCAGCTCGTACATGAGATTGCAATTCGCTGCAGTAGCTGGCGCAGCCTGCGATCTTTTGACGTAAAAAAACCCGGACATCGGTCCGGGTTTTTTTATGGGGCGCTACACGTGCTTATTCAGCCGCCGGCGCTTCTGGCTTGCGGCGCTTGAGCGGCGCCATGCCGTCCTTGCTGACCAGCGACAAGGCGTCGGTCTTCGGCCGATTGGCGATCTTGCGCTTGGTGGGCGCCTTGGCGCCGGTTTTCTTCTTGTCGCCCTTGGCGTCGACCTTTTTCTTCTTCACGCCAACAGCCTTGCCCGAAGCCTTGACCTTCTTCGGCCCGCCGTAGGTGCCTTTGACTTCCTTGATGGTGCGGCGCTCGAAGCTCTGCTTGAGGTAGCGCTCGACGCTCGACATCAGGTTCCAGTCGCCATGGCAGATCAACGAAATGGCCAGGCCATCGTTGCCGGCACGGCCAGTACGACCGATACGGTGAACGTATTCGTCGCCGCTGCGTGGCATGTCGAAGTTGATGACCAGGTCCAGACCTTCCACGTCGAGGCCGCGAGCAGCAACGTCGGTGGCAACCAGGATCTTCACGCCGCCCTGTTTCAGACGGTCAATCGCCAGTTTGCGGTCTTTCTGGTCCTTGTCGCCGTGCAGGACAAACGCTTTGTAGTCCTGAGCCACCAGGCGACCGTAGATGCGGTCTGCCATGGCACGGGTGTTGGTGAACACGATGGCCTTCTGATAGGTCTCGTTGGCCAGCAGCCAGTTCACGATTTGTTCTTTGTGCTGGTTGTGGTCAGCCGTGATGATCTGCTGACGGGTCGTCGCATTCAGGTCACTGACGTTATTGAGTTGCAGGTGCTCTGGATTGTTCAGCACCTTGGCAACCATTTCGCGCAGGCCCGAGCCACCGGTAGTGGCCGAGAACAGCATGGTCTGCTGGCGGTTGGTGCACTCTTCGACCAGACGCTGGACGTCTTCGGCAAAGCCCATGTCGAGCATGCGGTCGGCTTCATCGAGCACCAGTACTTCGACTTCTTTCAGGTCGAGGTTGCCGGCGTTCAGTTGCTCAATCATCCGGCCCGGCGTGCCGATCAGGATGTCCGGCACCTTGCGCAGCATGGCGGCCTGGACCTTGAAGTCTTCACCGCCGGTGATCAGGCCGGACTTGATGAACGTGAACTGCGCAAAGCGCTCGACTTCCTTGATGGTCTGCTGGGCCAGCTCGCGGGTCGGCAGCAGGATCAGGGTCTTGATGCTGACGCGAACCTTGGCCGGACCGATCAGACGGTTGAGGATCGGCAAAACGAAAGCAGCGGTTTTGCCGCTACCGGTTTGCGCTGTCACCCGCAGGTCACGCCCTTGGAGCGCCAGCGGAATAGCCGCTGCTTGCACAGGCGTTGGCTCGACAAATTTAAGCTCGGCCACGGCTTTGAGCAGGCGTTCGTGCAGGGCGAATTGGGAAAACACGGGTGCTACCTCGAAGAAATACAAAAAAACAGCTGCATAGGGTAACGGTTTCGAGCGCCGAGGCCGAGTTTCTTTATACAAACGGCGCTAATCAGTGGTTTTTTTGTTGCCTGATTTGTCTCCAAACGTAATACAAAGCGTCTTAGATGCTCTAATCGCCCTGTCGCGTCCTACAGAAGAATCGTTTTTGCTTATGGATATCAAACAGCTCTGGCTCAACGTCCAAGACCTTTGGGGGGCGCTTGATCAGCACCCGCTCCTGCATTCAAGCCTGGCACTGATAGTGTTGCTGGTGATTGCGCTGGTCCTCGGACGAGTGGCGCGTTACCTGATTTTACACGCAGCCAAGTTGCTCGGCCGCCAACCGGCCCTGCATTGGCTGAACGACCTGCGCCACAACAAGGTTTTCCATCGACTGGCGCAAATGACGCCGTCGCTGGTGATTCAGTTCGGCCTGCATCTGGTGCCGGAGCTGAGCAAGACCAGCCTGATTTTCCTCGGCAACGTCGCGCTGGCATTCACCATCCTGTTCCTGCTGCTGGCCTTCAGCGCCCTGCTCAGCGCGCTACTGGACATCTACGCACGCACCGAACACGCCCGCACGCGTTCGATCAAAGGCTACATACAACTGACAAAAATGGTCTTGTATGTGTTTGGCGCGATCATCATCGTTGCCACGCTGATCGATCGTTCGCCGTTGTTGCTGCTGTCCGGTCTGGGCGCCATGTCGGCAGTGATTCTGTTGGTCTACAAGGACACCCTGCTGTCGTTCGTCGCCAGCGTGCAGCTGACCAGCAACGACATGCTGCGGGTCGGCGACTGGATCGAGATGCCGCAAGTCGGCGCCGACGGCGATGTGGTGGACATCACCTTGCACACGGTGAAAGTACAGAATTTCGATAAGACGATCGTGTCGATCCCGACCTGGCGCCTGATGTCCGAGTCGTTCAAGAACTGGCGCGGCATGCAGCAGTCCGGTGGCCGCCGGATCAAGCGCAGTCTGTTCATCGACGCCAGCGGCGTGCGCTTTCTGCGTGATGACGAGGAGCAGCGCCTGTCTCAGGTGCACCTGCTGACGGACTACATCGGCCGCAAGCAGGCCGAACTGAAGGCCTGGAACGCAGCACAGGGCAATGTCGCGGCAATGTCGGCCAACCGCCGGCGGATGACCAACCTCGGCACTTTCCGCGCGTACGCGCTGGCGTATTTGAAGAGCCACCCGGAGATTCAGCCGAACATGACCTGCATGGTCCGCCAGATGCAGACCACGGCGCAGGGCATACCGCTGGAGATTTACTGCTTCACTGGCACCACGGCGTGGGCTGATTACGAGCGGATCCAGGGGGATATTTTCGATTACCTGCTGGCGGTGCTTCCGGAGTTCGGCTTGAGCCTTTATCAGCAGCCCAGCGGTGGAGACCTCAGGGCCGGTTTACTTCCGGCAATGCTCGGCGCAAGCCACATCCCCGAGCAAGAAAAACACATCATGTGACCGCTGAAAAACCCTGTAGGAGCTGGCGCAGTCTGCGATCTTTTGATTTTCAAGATCAAAAGATCGCAGGCTGCGCCAGCTCCTACACGGGTTGAACGTGTGGTTTGATACCCAGCCGGCTGATCCACACCGCCGCCAGAATCACCATCCCGCCGAAGAATAACCGCCCCAATTCCTCATGCTGATTCCAGATCAGCAAGTTGATCAGCAACCCCACCGGCACATGCAGATTGTTCATCACGGCCAGCGTGCCGCCGTTGACCATACAAGCGCCCTTGTTCCACCAGTACAACCCGAGCGCGGTGGAGACCAGGCCCAGGAACACCAGCACGCTCCACTGCAGAGGCGCTTCGGGCAGGAAATTTTGTTTGCCGAACAGCAGAAATGCCGGCAACGCCACCGCCAGTGCACCCAGGTAGAAGTAACCAAAACGCCGGTAATGGGGCAGATCGCTCGGGTGACGCGCCACCAGATGTTTATAAAGCACCTGCCCGGCGGCGTAGGTGAAGTTGGCCAGTTGCAGCAGCACAAAGCCCATGAAGAAGTCCGGATTGATCCGGTCGTAGCGAATCACCGCGGCGCCGAGCACCGCCACCAACGCCGCCACCAGCGCCCACGGATTGAAGCGCCGGTTCAGCGCGTCCTCGATCAAAGTCACGTGTAACGGCGTGAGGATGGTGAACAGCAACACTTCCGGCACCGTCAACACGCGGAAGCTCAGGTACAGGCAGACGTACGTCACGCCGAACTGCAGCGCACCGATCAGCAACATGCCGCGCATGAATGCGGGTTCCACCGACCGCCAGCGGGTCAGGGGAATGAACACCAGTCCCGCCAGCACCACACGCACCAGCACTGCGAAGTAACTGTCGACATGCCCGGCCAGGTATTCGCCGATCAGGCTGAAGGAAAACGCCTGAATCAGCGTGACAAAAAGTAGATAGCCCATGTGCGCCTCATTTTGAATGGCGGCGACGATAGCGGGTTTTGCCCGTTATCGCGAGAACCCCTAAACCCTGTGGGAGCCGAGCTTGCTCGCGATGACGGCGGCACATCCACTATTGATACCCAGTGACACACCGCCATCGCGAGCAAGCTCGGCTCCCACAGGGGATCTGTGCCGTTTCACTAAATTGCAGGCAAAAAAAAGCCCGATCTCGCTAAAGCGTTCAATCGGGCTGCAGCACTCAGGAGCAACAAGTGCAAAGGGAGGTCGATGCGCGTACAGGCTTGAAGGGTTGCGCCAGGTCACTAGAACATTCAGCGATTATCTGGCGATTAAACGGTCAGGCGACTTGCGAAAGCTTGGCGTTGGCCTGGTTGAGGCCCTTCTCCTGGAAGTCGCCACCCAGGTTCATGCCTTCAGCGTGAATAAAGGTCACGTCGTGAATCCCGATGAACGCCATAACCTGACGCAGGTACGGTTCCTGATGATCCGCCGGACCGCCAGCGTAGATACCGCCGCGTGCAGTCAGGACATAAGCACGCTTGCCAGAGAGCAAACCCTGAGGGCCGGTGTCGGTGTACTTGAAGGTCACGCCGGCACGCAGCACATGGTCGAGCCAGGCTTTGAGGGTGCTCGGAATCGCGAAGTTGTACATCGGCGCGGCCATGACCAACACGTCGGCGGCGAGCAGTTCGTCAGTCAGCTGGTTGGAGCGTTCCAGCGACGCCTGTTCGATGTCGTTGCGTTGCTCGGCAGGCTTCATCCAGCCACCCAACAGGTTGATGTCCAGGTGCGGCACCGGGTTGACGGCCAGGTCACGTACGGTGATCTGGTCAGCCGGGTGCGCGGCTTTCCATTGGCTGATGAAGGTCTGGGTCAGTTGACGGGAAACCGAGTCTTGCTGACGGGCGCTGCTTTCGATGATCAGAACGCGTGACATGGGATGTAGGCTCCATCTGAGAATGCTGTAAGGCGATGGAGTGAAGGTTAAACAGAACCATATCGATGAAAAAGCGCAAATAACTGCTATAACCCATCAATAAATTCGTTTATAAGCAGAGCACACCGATAAGGTTGGGCATAGATCCTGTAGGAGTGAGCCTGCTCGCGATAGCGGTGTGTCATGAACATCTCTGCACCTGACACACCGTTATCGCGAGCAGGCTCACTCCCACAAAATCTTCCTCGGCCTCCGGATTCGGTGCTATTTCGGCGTGCAGGTCAGGTCGATGCGCATTTTGATGATGGTGCGGGTGAACTTGGCAGTCGCATTTTTGTGTTTGCCAGCCGGCACATCGATCTTGCGGGTGCGGGGCGCTTCGGGGCCATTGCTGAAAACCACCTTGCAGGTCGCATCGGTGGTGCCGTAGTTGTTGACCTGAATGGACGCGATGTCGTTATCCGTGTCGTAGGCGTTGTAGTCGATGCTCAAACCATTCAACTGTTTCTGCACATCGATCGGATAAGCAAAAGCCGTCAGCGGCAGCATCGCCAGCAGTACGCAACCTGACACGACACAACAAAGTTTTTTCATTCGGCAGTCTCCAGTAAGGACCGCCAGCTTAGGACAAGAGGAGCTCAACATGAAAGCGCCCCGCGTGACCCTTGATCAATGGCGAACGCTACAGGCCGTGGTCGATCACGGAGGTTTCGCCCAGGCCGCCGAAGCGCTGCACCGTTCGCAATCGTCGGTCAGCTATACCGTGGCGCGCATGCAGGACCAGCTCGGCGTGCCGCTGCTGCGTATCGATGGCCGCAAGGCCGTGTTGACCGAAGCGGGTGGCGTATTGCTGCGCCGGTCCCGGCAACTGGTCAAGCAGGCCAGTCAGCTGGAAGACCTGGCCCACCACATGGAGCAAGGCTGGGAAGCGGAGGTGCGGCTGGTGGTCGACGCCGCTTACCCAAGCGCCCGCCTCGTGCGCGCCCTGACCGCGTTCATGCCGCAAAGCCGTGGCTGCCGGGTGCGGCTGCGCGAAGAAGTTTTGTCGGGTGTGGAAGAAGTGTTGCTCGAAGGCGTGGCCGACCTGGCCATCACCGGTTTCAGTATTCCCGGATATCTGGGCGCGGAGTTGAGCGACGTCGAATTTGTCGCCGTCGCTCATCCCGATCATCCCTTGCATCGGCTTAAGCGCGAACTGAACTTCCAGGACCTGGAAAGCCAGATGCAAGTGGTGATCCGCGACTCCGGTCGCCAACAGCCACGGGACGTCGGCTGGCTCGGTGCCGAACAGCGCTGGACCGTGGGCAGCCTGGCCACGGCGGCTACATTTGTCAGCAGCGGGTTGGGTTTCGCCTGGCTGCCTCGGCATATGATCGAACGGGAACTCAAGGAAGGTTCGCTCAAGCTGCTACCGTTGGATCAGGGTGGAAGTCGTAATCCAAGCTTCTATCTGTATTCGAACAAGGACAAACCCCTGGGCCCGGCAACGCAAATTCTCATCGACCTGCTGCGTACCTTTGACACCGCGCCACTGGATGCGCCGTTTGCCGCCCCTGAACAAGCCTGACATGGAGTGACTGCATGGCCTATTTCGAACACGAAGGTTGCAACCTGCACTACGAGGAATACGGCCACGGCACCCCTTTGCTGCTGGTCCATGGTCTCGGCTCCAGCACCCTGGACTGGGAGATGCAGATCCCGGTGCTGTCAGCCCGCTACCGGGTGATCGTACCCGATGTGCGCGGCCACGGACGCTCCGACAAGCCGCGCGAGCGCTACAGCATCGCCGGGTTCAGCGCGGATCTGGTGGCACTCATCGAGCACTTGAACCTGGGCCCCGTACATTACGTGGGACTGTCCATGGGCGGGATGATCGGCTTCCAGCTGGCAGTCGATCAGCCGCAACTGTTAAAAAGCCTGTGCATCGTCAATAGCGGGCCCCAGGTCAAATTGCGCAGCCGCGACGATTACTGGCAGTGGTTCAAACGCTGGAGCCTGATGCGAGTCCTCAGCCTGGAGACCATCGGCAAGGCCTTGGGCGGCAAGTTGTTTCCCAAGCCGCAACAAGCCGCTCTTCGTCAAAAAATGGCCGAGCGCTGGGCAAAAAACGACAAACATGCTTATCTCGCCAGCTTCGATGCCATTGTCGGTTGGGGTGTTCAGGAACGACTTTCGAAGGTGTCCTGTCCAACCCTCATCGTCAGCGCCGACCGTGACTACACACCGGTCGCGCTAAAAGAGAATTACGTAAAACTGCTGCCCAATGCGCGACTGGTGGTGATCGCCGATTCACGCCACGCCACGCCGCTTGATCAGCCGGAACACTTCAATCAAACCCTGCTCGAGTTTCTCACCGAAGTCGACACCACCCCACTCAGGATCACTGACCCATGCTGAAAAAAATCGCCCTCGCCGCTGGCACCGTTCTGTTCGCCGCCAACCTGATGGCCGCGACGCCTGCCAAGGCTCCCCATGTGCTGCTGGAAACCACCAATGGCCAGATCGAAATCGAACTGGACCCGGTCAAGGCACCGATCAGTACCAAGAACTTCGTTGATTACGTGAACAGCGGCTTCTACAACAACACGATTTTCCACCGCGTGATCCCGGGCTTCATGGTCCAGGCCGGCGGTTTCACTCAACAGATGCAACAGAAAGAAACCAAGGCGCCGATCAAGAACGAGCACAAGAATGGCCTGGTCAACGTTCGTGGCACCTTGTCCATGGCCCGTACCTCGGCGCCGGATTCGGCCACCAGCCAGTTCTTCATCAACGTCAAGGACAACGATTTCCTCGACCAGGGTGATGGCTACGCAGTCTTCGGCAAGGTCGTCAAAGGCATGGACATTGTGGACATCATCGTCAATTCGCCGACCACCAGCCGCGGCGGCATGAAAGACGTGCCAGCCGATCCGGTGTTCATCAAGTCGGCCAAGGTCATCGACTAAGCTTCACCCGATGTATGAGCGGCGACCGTATGGCGGCGTCGCTCACACTGTTCAAGGAAAAGCCCGAGCGCGGGCGGAGATCCGATGCTTTATCGCCGTTTCGAACAACTGATCGACATTTTCCGCGACGCACCGACGGCGGCTCCGCCGGACCGGGTTCTCCCCTTCTATACCTATTACCTCAAGCAGGTCTGGCCGAGTTTCGCCGCCCTGTTGGTCGTCGGCTTGATCGGTGCACTGATCGAAGTGGCACTGTTCAGCTACCTGAGCCGCATCATCGACCTGACCCAAGGCACGCCCAACGTCAATTTCTTCCAGGAACACGGCATCGAGCTGGCCTGGATGGCGGTGGTTGCCCTGGTTTTTCGGCCGATATTCGTCGGCCTCCATGACCTGCTGGTGCATCAAACGCTGAGCCCCGGCATGACCAGCCTGATTCGCTGGCAGAACCACAGTTACGTGCTCAAACAGAGCCTCAATTTCTTCCAGAACGACTTCGCCGGCCGCATCGCCCAACGCATCATGCAGACGGGTAACTCGCTGCGCGATTCGGCCGTGCAAGCGGTGGACGCGCTCTGGCATGTGCTGATCTATGCGGTCAGTTCACTGGTGCTGTTCGCCGAGGCGGACTGGCGCCTGATGATCCCGTTGCTGACCTGGATCGCCGCCTACATCGGCGCGCTCTGCTACTTCGTCCCTCGGGTCAAGGAGCGCTCGGTGGTGTCCTCCGATGCGCGCTCCAAACTCATGGGTCGCATTGTTGATGGCTATACCAACATCACCACGCTGAAGCTGTTCGCCCACACCAACTTCGAGCAGCAATACGCCAAGGAAGCCATCGAAGAACAGACCGTCAAAGCCCAGCTCGCCGGCCGCGTCGTCACCAGCATGGATGTGGTGATCACGAGCATGAACGGCTTGCTGATCGTCGGCACCACCGGCCTGGCGCTGTGGTTGTGGACGCAATCACTGATCTCGGTCGGGGCGATTGCCCTGGCGACGGGCCTGGTGATTCGCATCGTCAACATGTCCGGCTGGATCATGTGGGTGGTCAACGGCATCTTCGAAAACATCGGCATGGTTCAAGACGGTTTGCAGACCATCGCGCAACCGGTCAGCGTCACCGACCGCGATCAGGCCAAACCGCTGACCGTGCCCCGTGGTGAAGTGCGGTTCGAACACGTCGATTTCCATTACGGCAAGAAACGCGGAATCATCGGCGATCTCGATCTGACGATAAAACCCGGCGAGAAAATTGGCCTGATCGGTCCGTCTGGTGCCGGTAAATCCACCTTGGTGAACCTGCTGCTGCGTCTCTACGACGTCGAGGGCGGGCGGATACTCATCGACGGTCAGAACATCGCCGACGTTGGCCAGGAAAGCCTGCGCGAGCGCATCGGCATGATCACCCAGGACACCTCGCTGCTGCACCGCTCGATCCGCGACAACTTGCTGTACGGCAAGCCCGACCCCACTGACGCCGAACTCTGGGAAGCGGTGCACAAAGCCCGTGCCGACGAGTTCATTCCGCTGCTGTCGGACGCCGAGGGTCGAACCGGTTTTGACGCGCATGTCGGTGAGCGCGGGGTGAAACTCTCGGGCGGACAACGGCAACGGATCGCCATTGCCCGTGTGCTGCTCAAGGACGCGCCGATCCTGATCATGGACGAAGCGACCTCGGCACTGGACTCGGAAGTCGAAGCCGCTATTCAGGAGAGCCTGGAAACCTTGATGCAGGGTAAAACCGTGATCGCCATCGCCCACCGGCTCTCGACCATCGCCCGGATGGACCGGCTGGTGGTGCTGGAGAACGGCAAGATCGCCGAAACCGGCAGCCACGCGGAACTGCTGGCCCATGGCGGTCTGTATGCGCGGTTGTGGCAGCATCAGACGGGTGGGTTTGTGGGGATCGACTGAGCTGCATTCATTGCTGTTCCGGTGGGAGTGAGCCTGCTCGCGATAGCGGATTAACATTCGACATTTACGTCGACTGAAACTCCGCAATCGCGAGCAGGCTCACTCCCACAGGGATTTGCGTCCCCCTGTTAAACCGCCACACGCCTTTCATCACGGGCTCTGGCGGTTTTTCTACGACTGGCATTCCGTAAAAACCCTGCTGTACTCAGCCAAGGTTCTGGAGATGAGCCTGTCGTAAGTTTGCAGGATGCATAACTCGATGCAGTCTCGATAGGAAGCCTATCAAGGACGCTCTCATGTCTCTGTTCAAACGTTCAGTCACTGAGTTGTTAGGTACGTTCTGGCTGGTGTTGGGGGGTTGCGGCAGTGCGGTTCTGGCCGCGTCTTCTCCGCTTGGAATCGGGGTGCTGGGTGTGGCCCTGGCGTTTGGCCTCACGGTGCTGACCATGGCGTTCGCCATTGGCCATATTTCCGGATGCCACCTCAACCCCGCCGTTTCCGTTGGTTTGTTCGTCGGCGGTCGATTCCCCGCCAAGGAATTGCCGGCCTACATCATTGCCCAGGTGATCGGCGGGGTCATTGCCGCCGCGCTGCTCTACTACATCGCCAGCGGCAAAGAAGGGTTCGATCTGTCAGCGGGCCTGGCCTCCAACGGCTACGGCGAACACTCACCCGGCAAGTACTCGATGGCCGCAGGTTTTGTCTGCGAACTGGTGATGACGGCAATGTTCGTGCTGATCATCCTCGGTGCCACCGACAAGCGAGCACCGCCAGGGCTGGCGCCCATCGCCATCGGCCTGGCGCTAACGCTAATCCACTTGATCTCGATCCCCGTGACCAACACCTCGGTCAACCCGGCCCGCAGTACCGGCCCGGCACTGATCGTTGGCGGCTGGGCCTTGGCGCAGTTGTGGATGTTCTGGGTAGCGCCGCTGCTCGGCGCCGTGGTTGGCGGCGTGGCATACCGCTGGCTGGGCAAGGAAGGCACCTAGCCCCCGGCGCGAGGATCACGCTTGCCGATAAGGCAGCGCGGTCCTCGCTTCTTCGGCATAGGCCAGTACCCCCAAACGCTCCTGGTGCAGGAAGTCTTTGACCGCCGCCTTCAGGCCTGGATGCCGCAAGTAGTGCCAGGAATGGGTGATCACCGGTTCGAAGCCACGTATCAATTTGTGCTCGCCTTGAGCCCCTGCGTCGAAGCGCTGAAAGCCATTGGCAATTGCGTAATCCATGCCCTGGTAGAAACACGTCTCGAAGTGCAAGCGGTCGAACTCCGCCAGACAGCCCCAGTAACGTCCGTAAAAACTGCCACCGCCCACCAGGCTGAAGGCCATTGCCACCGGCCGTGAGCCTTGTTTGGCCAACACCACACGTATGGCTTGCGGCATGCGCTCGGCCAGCAGACTGAAAAACGCCCGCGTCAGGTACGGCGCTTGCCGACGCACCGCGTAGGTATTGGCGTAGCAGGCATAGACAAAATCCCACTGCACCTCAGTCAGTTGCGATCCCTCGAGCCATTCGAAATCAATACCCTGCCCCGCCACCTGCTCGCGCTCCTTGCGCATCTGCTTGCGCTTGCGCGAACTGAGGACGTCGAGGAAATCCTGAAAATCCCGGTACCCGCGATTCTGCCAGTGATACTGACAGCCAATCCGCTGCAGCCAGCCCGGTTGCTCGGCCAATGCGGCGTCGGTGAACGGATCGGTGAAGTTGATGTGGGCGCTGGAAAGCCCTTCGATCTCAAGGTATCCCGGCAGGCTCTTGAGCAGTTCGAAGCCGTCTTCCACCGTGGCCGCCAACAGCCGCGGACCACTGACCGGGCTGAACGGCACCGCAGTCAACAACTTGGGGTAATAGTCGATGCCGGCACGCTCGCAGGCATCCGCCCAGGCGTGATCGAAGACGTACTCGCCGTAGGAGTGCCACTTGCGATAAGCGGGCAGCGCAGCGATCAGCCGATCGCCCTCGATGTGCAACAAATGCTCGGGTTGCCAGCCGGTATGAGGGCCAACGCTGCCGCTGTCCTCCAGGGCACTGAGGAAGGCGTGACGCAGAAACGGCTGAGCGTCCGGCACCAGGGCATCCCAGTTGCGCGGTGAAATGTCGGACAGGTTTTCCAGTCGTTGCAGCGGCATAAATTCCTCTTCACCTAATGCGTGAAAGCTTGGCGAGTATCGCTTATCGCGCAGCAACCTACACGACCTATCCGACCGCAGTGCTCTGGAAAAGGGTTTTCAAACGACTCTGTATCGTCATCGCAATGCCATCACTTCGCCACTGCACTGTCATAAACCATCGCGATACTGGCGCCTGTTTTTAGAGCGTCGGGTTCTAACCCGGCCACTGTTTTCCGTCCATCAATGGTCGGTTGTGCCCTGGATGGCTCAGTCATCCACTCTCATCTTCGGAGATTGATATGCGTCTTGCTTCCACGAAAACTGCGGCAGCCCTGTGTGGCGGACTGCTGCTGGCCATGAGTGTTCCGGCCAGCGCCGCAGTCGACGCCAAACTGCTCGACATGCTCAAGGCAAACGGCTCGATTACCAACGCGCAGTATGGCGAGCTGCAAGCCGAGTTGGCCAGGGATCAGAAAGACCAGCAGATCGCCCGTCAGGCTCAGCAAGAGACCAACGAGCAGATCGCAGCCACTGCGAAGAAAACCGACACACTAAGCGCCTTCGACCAGAAACTGGCGTGGGCAGCCAAGACCCAGTTCAAGGGCGACGTGCGTTTCCGCCAGGAAACCATCAAGAACGATGGCGTTTCCAACAACAGAGACTCGGACCGCCAGCGCATTCGTGCCCGTCTGGGTGCGTACACCGAGATCAACCCGCAGGTCGACACCGGTATCCGCATCGCCACCGGCAGCAGCGACGACGCGCGTTCCACCAACCAGGACCTGAACAACTATTTCGACAAGAAGTCGATCTGGCTGGACCAGGGTTACGTCGACTACCACCCCGACGCGATCAAAAACCTGCACCTCGTTGCCGGCAAGATGCCGCAACAGTGGGTGAGCATGGGCGACATCATCTGGGATAGCGACATCAGCCCGGAAGGTCTGGCAGTGACCTACAAGTACCCACTGGGCGGCAGCACTGAACTGTTCGGTAGCGCCGGTCACTACACCCTCAAGGACAACGTCGACGGCGAAGGCGTGCAGTTCAAACACGATCTGCGACTGTACGCTGGCCAGTTGGGCGCGCGTTTCGCGATCACCGACAACCTCAAAATGACCTTGGGCGGCAGCCTTTACGCCTACGACAACGATGACAGCAGTGCTTGCCCGACGACTGGCGCCGTCACGGCTCCGTGCGCACTGGCCGTCAACGGCAACAGTCCGGGCGAGCAATTCAAACTGTACGAAGGCTTTGGTCAGCTGGATATCGGCGGGCTGCCAATGCCGCTGTCGTTGTATGGTCAGATCGTCAACAACGACGACGCCAGCAACGATCAGGACATGGGCTGGCTGGCGGGTGTGAAGACCAAGCTCTACGGCTTCGCAGTGGACTACAACTACCGCGATGTGCAGCGCAACGCCGTGGTTGGCGCCTTCACCGACTCCGACTTCGCCAACGGCTTCACCGGTTCCCGTGGCAGCAAGTTGAAAGTGAGCTACGAAATCGACAAGAACTTCGCCCTGGGTGCGACGTACTTCATGGCTAACTCCGACTACACCAACGCCAGCGCCGGCCTGAGAGATTCGGACATCAACACCCTGCAGCTGGATGCTGAAGCCAAGTTCTGATAATCCCGCTACATCACTCGGGCAAGGAAGCCCGAGGTGTTTTTCCAAACTCGCGCTGTGGTATCGGTCCCCATCATCCGTCCGATACGGCAGCGCGAGTTTTTTTGGCCCAAAAAAAGATCGCAGCCTGCGGCAGCTCCTACACCGACCGCATTCCAGCCGCGATATCGCGTTGAAACCCGATCCCGTGTAGGAGCTGCCGCAGGCTGCGATCTTTTAAGCCGAACTCAGCGCTTACGCAGAATCACACTACCAATCGAATAACCCGCCCCGAACGAACTGAGTACGGCCAGCGAACCTGCCGCCAGGTCATCCTGGTTTTTGTGAAACGCGATCACCGAGCCGGCGGAGCTGGTGTTGGCGTAGGTGTCGAGAATCACCGGCGCTTCTTCTTCGGTGGCTTCGCGGCCCAGCAGTTTCTTCACGATCAGGTGGTTCATGCTGAGGTTGGCCTGGTGCAGCCAGAAGCGTTTCACGTCAGCAATGTTCAGCGAATTCTCTTCCAGGTGCGTAGCGATCAGCTCCGCCACCATCGGGCATACATCGCGGAATACCTTGCGGCCTTCCTGCACGAACAGCTTGTCCTTGGCGCCGATGCCCTCTTCCGCCGCGCGGTTGAGGAAGCCAAAGTTATTGCGGATGTTATTGGAGAACTTGGTGAGCAGTTTGGTGCTGACCACATCGAACTGATATTCGGACGTTGCCAGATCGGCGCGCTCGATGATCACGGCAGTCGCCGCATCGCCAAATATGAAATGGCTGTCGCGGTCACGGAAGTTCAGGTGACCGGTGCAGACTTCCGGGTTGACCATCAGGATCGCCCGGGCCTGGCCCAGTTGCACGCTGTTGGCGGCGGCCTGGATACCAAAGGTCGCCGAGGAGCACGCGACGTTCATGTCAAAACCGAAACCCTGGATGCCCAGCGCTTCCTGGACTTCGATGGCGATGGCCGGATAGGCGCGCTGCAGGTTGGAACAGGCGACGATCACGCCGTCGATGTCCGCCGCGGTTTTGCCTGCACGCTGCAAGGCTTGCTCGGCGGCGCCGATGGCCATCTGGCACAACACCGACCACTCGTCATTCGAGCGTTCCGGCAGGCGTGGCGCCATGCGTTGCGGGTCAAGGATGCCTTCTTTGTCCATGACAAAACGGCTTTTGATGCCAGAGGCTTTTTCGATAAACGCGGCACTGGATTCGGTCAAGGCTTCGACTTCACCGCGGGCGATCGCTTCGGCGTTGTCGGCGTTAAACTGCGCAACGTAAGCGTTGAAAGACTGCACCAGCTCTTCATTGGAAATGCTGTTGGCCGGGGTATACAGGCCGGTGCCGCTGATGACGACGTTATGCATGGTCGTTTCTCTAATCTGTTCAGGCAGAAAGCATTGGTACCGACGTACCAACGCACAAGGGGTCTATTCCCATCCGGGGGACGCAAACCTGGCATCGCTTTATTCCGACCCGCCCGCAGCCGTGAAGGCTCAAAACTGCGGGGCCGGCGTTTATAGGCGCGAAGTTTGCCATAAACGTAGGGTTTTGGCGCCATTTGCAAAAGCAACAGCAATCCTTGGGACCACCTGTGTTGCACCTTTGTGGCACCTCTGTGGCGAGGGGATTTATCCCCGTTCGGCTGCGGAGCAGTCGCAAAACCTTCACTCTCGGTCCACCTGAAGTATGAACCCAATTCTTTTAGGGCGGCTTCGCCCCCCAACGGGGATAAATCCCCTCGCCACAAAGCCAGTGCGACGTTTCGCTAAATCCCCTCGCCACAAAGCCGGCGCCCACAGGGGTCAGGGTTCGACTTGGCTCCACTGCTTGTTCAGGCGCTTGTCCGAGATCGGCACCTTGGTCCCCAGTTGCTGGGCAAACAGGGAAACCCGGTACTCCTCCAGCCACCAGCGATACAGCTCAAGCTGTGGATCGCGCTTGCCCTCCTGGGCGTGTTTGCTGGCGCGGGCCTGGTATTGAGCCCACAGCCCCGACAACTCACCGCTCCAGACTCGATCCCGCTGCACTTGCGCGCCGATTTTCTCGAAACGTTGCTCGACCGCTTTCAGGTAACGCGGCAACTCCTTGAGCCATTGCATCGGCGTTTCGCGGACGAACCCCGGATACACCAGATGACTCAGTTGCTGCTTGATATCGTTGAGCGCCACAGCCTGCGCCAGATCAATCTTGCCCTTGAAGCGCTTCTGCAGCCCGTGCCAGAGCTTGAGAATCTCCAGCGTCAACTTCGCCAGGCGTTCGGCATGCTCGGTCCAGCCGCCACGCTTACGCTCGGCCAACGCGGCCAATCCAGCGCCGTCACGGGGCAACGGGTCTTCACCCTCAAGAATGCAGCTGTCGAGGCTGGCCAACAGAATGTCCTCCACCAGGCTGTCGATGCGCCCCATGTCGCGGTACATCAGGCCCAGCTCGGTCAGCCCCGGCAACTTGCCACGCAGGAACTTCGCCGGTTCCGCCAATTGCTGCATCAGCAACCGCTGCAACGCGCGGCGATGCTGGAACTCGGCTTCGGCCGGCGTGGAGAACCGCCCTTCCTTGACCGTTCCGTTCTCTTCCACCAGCGCGGGATAGACCGTCATCGACAGCCCGGCGATCTTCTGCTGGGTTTTCTCCGCCACCGCGGCGAAGACTTTCGCCTCCACCGGCTGCTGGCTTTTCGCGGTTTGCGGCACCGCCAGTGCGGCCTGACTGGCTTCGGCGAAACGTGCCGTCAGCTCCGCCAGATCACGCCCTTCGCCGAGGAACTTGCCCTGGCCATCGACGATTTCCAGGTTCATGCGCAAATGACTGTCGACCTGTTGCGCCGCTTCGGCCCAGGCTTCATCACTGACCCGCGCACCGGTCATGCGCAGCAGTTCACGTCCCAGCGCCTGGGGCAATGAGCCTTCCGCAAAAGTCATGCGCTGCAACGCCGCTTTGACGAAATCCGGTACCGGAACGAAGTTTTTGCGCAGGGCCTTGGGCAGGTTGCGCACCAGCGCGATGCATTTGGCCTCGATCACACCCGGCACCAGCCACTCCAGTCGTTCAGGAGGCAGCATCGGCAACAGAGGCGCCGGCACCCTCAGGGTCACCCCGTCGCGGGGATGGTTGGGTTCGAAGTGGTAACTCAGTGCCAGTTCCAGATCGCCAATGTGCAAGGTGTCCGGGTAATGCTGCGCGGTGACTTCGCTGGCTTCGCGAGCCAGTACGTCTTCCTCGCGCATGATCAGCAGCTGCGGGTCTTTCTGGCTGTTGACGCGGTACCAGCTGTCAAAAGTCGCGGTCTGGTGAATCTCCGCCGGCAGCCGCGCATCGTAGAACGCGAACAGGGTTTCTTCGTCGGCCAGAATGTCGCGACGACGGGCCTTGGCTTCCAGTTCGTCGAGCTGTTCAAGGAGTTTCTGGTTGGCGCTCAGGCATTTGGCCTTCGATTGAATCTCGCCCCGCACCAGGCCTTCGCGAATGAAAAACTCACGGGACACCACCGGGTCAATCGGGCCGTAATGTACCGGCCGGCGACCGACCACGATCAGCCCGAACAAGGTGATCTGCTCGAACGCCACGACTTGTCCGCGCTTCTTCTCCCAATGGGGTTCGAAGTGGTTTTTCTTGATCAGGTGCCCGGCCAGCGGTTCGATCCAGTCGGCGTCGATCTTGGCGACCATGCGCGCATACAGCTTGGTCGTTTCCACAAGCTCAGCGGCCATCAACCATTGCGGACGCTTCTTGCCGAGGCCCGACGAGGGGTGAATCCAGAAGCGCCGCTGACGGGCTCCGAGGTAATCACCGTCTTCGGTTTTCTGGCCGATCTGACTGAGCAAACCCGAAAGCACGGCTTTGTGCAGCTTCGGATAATCCGCCGGCTCCTTGTTGAGGCTTAGCTGCATGTCGCGGCAGATCAGGCTCAACTGGCGATGGGAGTCGCGCCACTCGCGCAGACGCAGGTAGTTGAGGAAGTTCTTGCGACACCAGTTACGCAGCGGACTCGCCGTCAGCGCCTGGCGCTGTTCCTCGAAACCACGCCACAGATTGACCAGCCCGGCGAAGTCCGAGTCGACGTCCTTCCATTGCGCGTGGGCCTGATCCGCGGCCTGTTGACGCTCCGGCGGACGCTCGCGCGGGTCCTGGATCGACATGGCGCTGGCAACGATCAGCACTTCCTGCAAGCTGCCGAGCTTGGCCGCTTCCAACAACATGCGGCCCATGCGCGGGTCCACCGGCAGCCGCGCCAATTGACGACCGAGCGGGGTCAGCTGGCTGTTGCGGTCCACCGCCGAGAGTTCTTGCAGCAGGTTGAAACCGTCGCTGATGGCCTTGCCATCCGGTGGTTCGATAAACGGGAAATCAGTGATCTCGCCAAGGCGCAGATGCAGCATCTGCAAGATCACGGCGGCGAGGTTGGTTCGCAGGATTTCCGGGTCGGTAAATTCCGGGCGGCCCAGGAAATCTTCTTCGCCATACAGGCGGATGCAAATGCCCGGTTCGACCCGTCCGCAACGGCCTTTACGCTGGTTGGCGCTGGCCTGGGAAATGGCTTCGATGGGCAGGCGCTGGACCTTGGCGCGGTAGCTGTAACGGCTGATGCGCGCCGTACCGCTGTCGATCACGTAACGAATGCCCGGCACGGTCAACGACGTTTCCGCGACGTTGGTCGCCAGGACCACGCGACGACCGGGGTGCGACTGGAAAATCCGCTGCTGTTCCGCCGGGGACAACCGCGCGTACAAGGGCAGGATTTCGGTGTGCTTGAGCTGCGCCTTGCGCAACATGTCAGCGGCGTCGCGAATCTCGCGCTCGCCGGGCAAAAACACCAGCACATCACCCGGGCTCTTTCGTTCGCTGCGTTCGAACGCGGCGATTTCGTCCAGCGTCGCGAGGATTGCCTGATCCACGGTCAGGTCGTCCTCGACGCGGTTGCCCTCCTCGTCCTGTTCCAGGGTCAGCGGGCGATACCAGGTCTCTACCGGGAAGGTGCGGCCAGAGACTTCGACAATTGGCGCATCATCGAAATGCCTGGAGAAACGCTCCAGATCGATGGTCGCCGACGTGATGATGACTTTCAGGTCCGGGCGACGGGGCAGCAGGGTTTTCAGGTAGCCGAGCAGGAAGTCGATGTTCAGGCTGCGTTCGTGGGCTTCGTCGACGATGATCGTGTCGTAGCGTTCGAGGTAGCGGTCGTTCTGGGTTTCCGCCAGCAGGATGCCGTCGGTCATCAGTTTGATCAGGGTGTTGGAATCGCTCTGATCCTCGAACCGCACCTGATAACCGACCAACGCACCCAACGGCGTACCAAGTTCTTCCGCGACGCGGCTCGCCACACTGCGCGCAGCGATTCGACGGGGCTGGGTGTGACCAATGAGGCCGTACTGGCCGCGACCGATTTCCAGGCAGATCTTCGGCAACTGGGTGGTCTTGCCCGAACCGGTTTCGCCGGCAATGATCAGCACCTGATGCTTGAGCAGCGCCTCTTTGATTTCGTCGCGCTTGGCGGCAATCGGCAGGCTGTCGTCATAACGCACCACCGGCAGGCTGGCACGCCGCGCCAGCACCTGATCACAGGACGCCTGCATGCGCGCCACCCACTGAGCCAGCTTGGCTTCATCAGGTTTCTTGCGCAGCTCAAGCAACGGCCGCCGCAGCCGGTGGCGGTCGGCGAGCATGGCGTGATCGAGATTTTTCAGCAGTTTGTCGATGGAGGGCGATTCGTCAGTCATCAGGTACGCAATTCAGTCGGCTAGTGGCGCAGTGGGCGGATTGTCGCAGATTTGCGCCACTTAACACGACTGTGATGCGCTTTTGTAGAGGGGGATTTATCTGTGGTGAAGGGATTTATCTGTGCTAAGAGGACTTATCTGTGGCGAGGGGATTTATCCCCGTTGGACCGCGAAGCGGTCCCAAATACTAACAGCGGGAATTTTAAGATAATCCGCATCGAATGGTTTTGCGTCTGCTTCGCAGCCGAACGGGGATAAATCCCCTCGCCACAGATAAATCCCTTCCCACAGATTAATCCTCTCAGCACAGATTAATCCTCTCAGCACAGATAAAGCCTTGCACCACAGATAACCCCCAAACCACAGGATTCACTCTGGCGCGCTACTCGCTGTCGAAGCCCTTACGTCGATACGGGAACACATCGATCACCTTGCCGGCGCGAATGGCTTCCTGAAGGCTTTTCCAGTAATCGGCGTTATACAGCTCGCCATGCAACTGATCGAACAGCCTGCGCTGGCCGGAATCGGCAAACAGGAACGGTGGAAACTCTTCGGGAAACACATCCAGCGGACCGATCGAGTACCACGGCTCGGACGCCATCTCATCCTCCGGCGTGCGCGGCTGCGGAATGTGGCGAAAGTTGGCTTCCGTCAGGAAGCAGATTTCGTCGTAGTCATAAAACACCACCCGGCCGTGACGCGTAACGCCGAAGTTCTTCAGCAGCATGTCGCCGGGAAAAATATTCGCCGCCGCCAGTTGCTTGATCGCCAGGCCGTAATCTTCCAGCGCCTCGCGTACCTGATCGTCGTTGGCGTTTTCCAGGTACAGGTTGAGCGGCGTCATCCGCCGTTCGGTCCAGCAGTGGCGAATCAGCACCGTGTCGTCTTCCACCGACACCGTGGACGCGGCCACTTCCAGCAATTCTTCCAGGCACGCCGGATCGAACTTGCTCAACGGAAAGCGGAAATCGGCGAATTCCTGGGTATCGGCCATGCGCCCGACCCGATCGACACTTTTCACCAGGCGATACTTCTCGATCACCGTCGCACGGTCGACGTTTTTCGACGGTGAGAAACGGTCTTTGATGATTTTGAATACGGTATTGAAACCCGGCAGGGTGAACACGCTCATCACCATGCCGCGCACGCCGGGGGCCATGATGAATTGATCGTCGGTGCTCGCCAGGTGGTTGATCAGCGCTCGATAGAACTCGGACTTGCCGTGTTTGTAGAAACCGATCGAGGTGTACAGTTCGGCGATGTGCTTGCCCGGCAGGATGCGCTTGAGGAACCCGATAAACTCCGCTGGCACCGGTACATCCACCATGAAATACGACCGGGTGAACGAGAAGATGATCGACACATCGGCTTCGTCGGTGATCAGCGCGTCGATCTGGATGCCGCGACCTTCGCGGTGCAGCAATGGAATCACCAACGGCCATTGCTCGTCCTGGGTGTAGATGCGCCCCACCAGGTAGGCGCCTTTGTTGCGATAAAGCACCGAGGAAAACAATTCGACGCTCAGGTCCGGGTCCTTGCACACCCAGTCCGGCAGGTTCTCACGCAATTGCGCTTCGAGGCGGCGCAGGTCGCCGGCCAGATCAGCGTAATTCTCGCTGAAACGGTAGTCGGCAAAGATGCTCTCCAGCATCCCGGACAACTGCCCTTGGGGTTTGTAGGTGCGGGTTTGTGCGGCCCGGGCCCGACGCAGGCTTGGCCGGGTGGTGTGGATGAACATGCAGCCGTCACTGATCAGGTCATGGCTGAACAGCCCGCAGAAGATCGAGTTGTACCAGGTCTCGGACAGTTCATCGTCGAAGCGCAGGTCGATCAGCTTGATGTAGGCACTCTTGACCAGTGGCCAGCAGCTGACGTCCAGCGTGTCGCTGTCGAAGGCGATACGCAGGCGCTCTACGGTTTCGCTGACTTTTTCTTCGTACAGATTGATCCGCGCGGCCGAGGCCGATTGCGTCTCCTGCCACTGGGCCTGCTCGAATCGAGCCCGGGCGCCGTCGGTGATCTGGCGGAAATGCTCGCGGTAATCGTCAAAGCCCTCGAGGATCATTCGGGCGATGTCGGCGGCTGGCCATTGCTGCGCCATGGTGAGACCTCTGCGGGAATTCGGAGCCCTGAGCTTAGCCAGTTAACCGGGTGCAGGAGAAGCGCAATTTTGCGGTGATACGGTTTAAGGCCGCTTTGTCTTGCGACGCGACTCCGAGGTGGGTCCTGGCGATCAGTGATCGGCTCACCACCCCCGCTTAATTAATTGCCCGTTTTTCGGTTGCGACAGACCACTCACTCAGCAACACTCCCGTCCCCATCAAGGAAGGAATGCCCCGTGAACCCCGTCGATATTTTCCGTTTGCTGTCGCTGGCCGCCATCTGGGGCGCGAGCTTTCTGTTCATGCGCATCATCGCCCCGGTGATTGGCACGGTTCCGACCGCATTTTTCCGTGTATCGATCGCGGCCGTCGGCCTGCTGGTGATCCTGGGACTGATGCGTATCAGCTGGGATTTCAAAGGCAAACTCAAGACCGTGATGTTGCTCGGGGTGATCAATTCCGGGATTCCGGCGACGCTGTACTCCGTGGCGGCGCAAGTGCTACCTGCCGGGTACTCGGCGATTTTCAATGCCACGACACCCTTGATGGGGGTGTTGATTGGCGGGCTGTTCTTCAGTGAAAAACTCACCGGCGCCAAGCTGGGTGGCGTATTCCTGGGCCTGTTTGGCGTCGGCATTCTGACCCGTGCCGGTCCGGTGGCGTTTGACCTGCAACTGCTGATGGGCGCCCTCGCCTGCCTGCTGGCTACCACCTGCTATGGCTTCGCCGGGTTCCTCGCCCGTCGCTGGCTGGATCAGGCCGGCGGCCTCGACAGCCGTCTTTCGGCGTTGGGCAGCATGCTGGGGGCGACGTTGTTCCTGCTGCCGCTGTTCGGCTACAGCGTGATCAGCGAGCCACCGGCGAGCTGGGGTGGCTGGAATGTCTGGTTGTCGTTGCTGGGGCTAGGCTTGGGATGCACGGCGTTCGCGTACATTGTTTACTTCCGCCTGCTCACGTCCATCGGTCCGGTGAAGTCGATGACCGTGACCTTCATGATTCCGCCGTTCGGGGTGTTGTGGGGGGCGATGTTGCTGGATGAGCCGTTGTCGATGGCGCACATTTATGGCGGGGTGTTGATTGCGGTGGCGTTGTGGCTGGTGTTGAAGCCGGCGGTGGTGAAGCCTGTTGAGGTGGCGGCCAAGTAAAGATGCAGTGCTGCTGATGACGCCATCGTCGGAACGCCGCCCGGGGCAAGCCCGGCTCCCACAGTGATGGGTGTTGCACACAAATCTTGTGCTCAACCTCAAACCCTGTGGGAGCCGGGCTTGCCCCGGGCGGCGTTCCGACGATAGCGTCGGCTCGGACAGCTACAAAGCCGACTGACTCACCTCCCCATCCACCAACCGCCGAATCCCTAGCGGGTTGGCATTCTGCAACGCCTCGGGCAGCAAGGCGTCCGGGTAGTTCTGGAAGCACACCGGCCGCAAGAATCGGTCAATGGCCAGCGAGCCGACCGACGTCCCGCGCGAATCGGACGTTGCCGGGTACGGCCCGCCGTGCACCATGGCTTCGCACACCTCTACCCCGGTCGGATAGCCGTTGAGCAGGATCCGCCCCACCTTTTCCTGCAGCGATTCGGCCAGCCAACGGTATTCCAGCAACTCGTCAGACTCGCCGATCAGCGTCGCCGTCAGCTGCCCGCGCAAGCCCTGCAAGGCCGCGGCCATCTGCGCCTGATCCTCTACTTCAATAACGATGGTGGTGGGTCCGAACACTTCTTCCTGAAGCAACTCTTCGCCCCTGAGCAGCAGGCCGATATCCGCCTGGAACACTTGCGGTTGCGCCTGATTTCCCTGCTGCGGTTTGCCTGCAAGATGCTTCACACCCGGATGCTCGTGCAATTCGGCAAGGCCTCGGCTGTAGCTGCCCAACGCGCCGGCATTGAGCATGGTTTGTGCCGGCTGCTGGTTCATGCTCGCGCAAAACGTTTCCAGAAACAGACTGAACTGCGGCGAACGCAGGCCGATGACCAGGCCAGGATTGGTGCAGAACTGACCGCAGCCCAAGGTCACCGAACCGGCGAGCTGCGCCGCAATCTGTTCGCCACGCACCTTGAGTGCTTCAGGTAGCAGGAACACCGGGTTGATGCTCGACATCTCGGCAAACACCGGGATCGGCTGGGGTCGGGTCGCCGCCATGTGGCTCAATGCATTACCGCCCTTGAGCGAGCCGGTGAAGCCCACCGCCTGGATCGCCGGATGCTTGACCAGCCACTCACCGACGCCACCGCCAAAGATCATGTTGAATACGCCCGCAGGCATCTCGGTACGTTCGGCCGCGCGGATGATCGCATCCGCCACCCATTCGGCGGTTGCCATGTGCCCGCTGTGCGCCTTGAACACCACCGGGCAGCCGGCGGCGAGCGCCGAAGCGGTATCGCCACCGGCCGTGGAAAAAGCCAGCGGGAAGTTACTGGCACCGAACACGGCCACCGGACCTAACGCGATGCGGTACTGGCGCAGATCCGGACGCGGCAATGGCTGGCGCTCGGGCAATGCCTGGTCGATGCGCGCGCCATAGAAATCGCCGCGTCGCAGGACCTTGGCGAACAGGCGCATCTGGCCACTGGTACGGCCGCGCTCACCCTGAATACGCCCCGCCGGCAATGCCGTTTCACGGCAAACAGTCGCGACGAAGTCATCACCCAAGGCATCGATTTCATCGGCGATCGCCTCCAGGAAAAACGCACGCTTTTCAGCGCTGACGTTGCGATAGATCGGATAGGCAGCGGCTGCAGCCTTGGCGGCGGCGTCCACTTCCGCTTCGCTGGCTTGATAGAAGGTACCGGGCAGCGGCTCGCCAGTGGTTGCATCGAGGCTTTGCAGCTGTACCGTCCCGTTGGCGCTGCGACGGCCAGCGATGTAGTTGTGTCCGAGTAACGTGGACATTTGGCATTTCCTTGATCGATGGCAGACCCTGTAGGAGCGAGCCTGCTCGCGAAAAAGGTACGTCCAACACAGCTTCTGTGCCTGAACGACCTTCGCGAGCAAGCTCGCTCCTACAAGGATCAGAGTGTGCGCACCTGGCCGATGCCCAACGGTTGGGAGCTCTCGCCAATGCCGTTTTCCAGGGGCGCACCGAACGCGTCGAGGCTGATCTGGAACCGGTCACCCGGCTGGGTTTTGACCCCGTCGGCGAACGACAGCGTGGCGGTGCCGAAGTAATGCACGTGGACATCCCCCGGACGCAGAAACTGGGCGTATTTGAAGTGATGAAATTCAAGGTTGGCGAGGCTGTGGCACATGTTGTCTTCGCCGCTGAGAAATTCCTTTTCCCAGATCACTTCACCGTTGCGTTTGATGCGGCTGGTGCCGGCCAGATGCCGGGGCAACTCACCAACACGCAGTTCCGGGCCGTAGGCGCAAAAGCGCAGCTTCGAGTGCGCTAGGTACAGGTAATTGCGCCGCTCCATCACATGGTCGGAGAACTCGTTACCCAAGGCATAACCGACACGGTACGGCAGGCCATCGTCGCCGATGACATAGAGGCCGGTCAGTTCCGGTTCCTCGCCGGCGTCTTCGGCGAACGGCGGCACCGGGAAGTCCGCACCGGGTCGCACGACGATGCTGCCGTCGCCCTTGTAGAACCATTCCGGTTGCGCCCCGACCTGGCCGGCTTCAGGCTTCCCACCTTCCAGACCCCATTTGAAAATGCGCATGGTGTCGGTCATGCCGGCTTCAACCGCACCTTCTTGCTGGTGCATCTTGTCCCGCGCCGATGCACTGCCCAGATGGGTCAGGCCGGTGCCACTGATCAGGCAATGGGCCGGGTCTTCGTGATCCAGCGGCGGCAGGACGTTGCCCTGCTGCAGCAGTTGCGCGTAATCCGGGCCCGGCACGGTGCCACGGGTTGCGGCTTCTTCTTGCAGGCTGCGATTGGCGCGGATCGCCGCGAGTGCCAGTTCACGGGTGCTGCGCGTGTTCAGCAGCACCTGGACCTGTGCCCCATCGACGAGGCCGACCTGGCGTTCGCCGGCTGAGTTTTCAAATTGAATCAGGCGCATGTCGGCCCTCCGGAAAGTCAGGGATTGGGGTCATTCGATGATGTTGAAGTCGCTCAAGTATTCATCGGAAATTTCCAGGCCCAGGCCCGGCGTGTTGTCGTCGAGCTGGATGTAACCGTTGACCGGCTGCGGCTCGCCTTTGAACACGTAGTAGAAAAGTTCGTTGCCGACTTCGACGTCGAATACCGGGAAGAACTCGGCCATCGGCGACGCGGTGGTGGACATGGTCAGGTGGTAGTTGTGCATCTGCCCGGCGTGAGGAATCACCGGCACCGACCAGGCTTCAGCCATGGCGTTGATCTTGCGCGCAGCGGTGATGCCGCCGACGCGGTTGGTGTCGTACTGGATCACGTCGATGGCGCGGCGTTCCAGCAGGTCCTTGAAGCCATAGGAGGTGAATTCATGCTCACCGCCGGAGATCGGCATGATCCCCATTTTTTTCAGTTCGATGTAGCCTTCGATGTCATCGGCGATCACCGGTTCTTCGAGCCAGCGCGGCTCAAATTCGGCCAGCTTTGGCAACATCCGGCGGGCATATTCCAGGGTCCAGCCCATGTAGCATTCGAGCATGATATCGACGTCAGGACCGGCCAGTTCACGCAGCGCGCGGACTTGCTCGATGTTCTTGCGCATGCCCGCCGGGCCGTCTTTCGGGCCGTAGCCGAAACGCATTTTCAGCGCGGTGAAACCCTGGTTCAGATAGCCCTGGGCTTCTTCGAGGAACAGGTCAAGGTTGTCGTTGGCGTAGAGCTTGGAAGCGTAGGTCCAGATCTTTTCTTTGGTGCGTCCACCGAGCAGCTTGAACACCGGCTTGTTCACGGCTTTGCCCATGATGTCCCAGATGGCGATGTCGATCGCCGAGATGGCCGCCATGCCGATGCCTTTGCGGCCCCAGGCATGGCTCTGGCGGTACATTTTCTGCCAGATGTATTCGTTGTCGAACGGGTCTTCGCCAATGGCGATCGGGGCCAGGTAAGTGTCGATGATTTCCTTGGCGACACGCGGGGCCAGGGCGCAGTTACCGATGCCGACAAGACCGGTATCGGTCTCGACTTCCACCACCAGCCAACCATGAAAACGGAACGAGCCCATGGCATCGCCACGCTCGAACAGGATGTCGCTGGCATTGGTGCAGAAGTGCGCTTGAGGGGGAACGACTTTGCCTTTCCACTCGAAAACGCGGGTACGGATCGCTTTGATTTTCATGAATACAGTTTCCTTGCGCTGCCGGATTCTTGTCATTGTTGGGTCGTGTGCGCAAAGCCGCTTGGATCGCAGGCTCCAGGCATTCGATGGACCGACTGTAGCCAGCGCCAGGGGGTGGCGGATAATCACTTATGCGTATCCGACGATAACCTGAGGTGATCGCAACAACGGGTTATCAGTCAGATGAGGTTATCGGGCATACACAAACCACTGTGGGAGCGGGCTTGCCCGCGATAGCGGTCTGACAAACACCAACAAGGTGTCTGCACTGCCGTCATCGCGGGCAAGCCCGCTCCCACAGAGTGATGCGTTGTTCGGTTATCGCAAAATCAGTAGCTGTTGGTCCCCATCCGGCAGGCAATCTCGAACGCCTGGCGGATTGCACCGACGTTGGCCTTGCCCTGGCCGGCGATGTCGAACGCGGTGCCGTGGGCCGGGGTGGTGATCGGGATCGGCAGGCCGCCCTGCACGGTCACGCCGCGGGAGAATCCCATCAACTTGATCGCGATCTGGCCCTGGTCGTGATACATGGTCACGACCGCGTCGAAGGCGCTGGCATCGCCCTGCACCTTGAGGAAAATAGTATCGCCCGGATAAGGTCCTTCTGCCGCTATCCCAAGTGCCTGCGCCGAACGCACCGCCGGGCCGATGATGTCCAGTTCCTCGCGACCGAACGAACCGTTGTCTCCGTTGTGCGGGTTCAAGCCGCAGACGCCGATGCGTGGTTTTTCCAGGCCGTTGCGTTTGAGCGCGGTGTCGATCAGCTGGATCGCCTCCACTACGCGCGCTTGAGTCAACATGCCCGGGACTTCGGACAAGGCCACATGGGACGTGACCCGCGACGTCCAGAGATTATCGAGCACATTGAATTCGCAGAACGGCCCGTGGAAATCCAGCAGCTCGGCGAACCAGTGCAACTCGTCGTTATGCGCCATGCCAGCCATGTGCAGCGAGGTCTTGTTCAGTGGCCCGAACAGCACGGCATCGGTGGTCCCGGCCTCGGTCAGGCGCAGCGCTTTTTCCAGGGTATCGAGGCTGTAGCGACCACCGATGACGCTGGCTTCACTGCGGGGAAACTCACCCAGGGTGTCGCCGCGAAAATCGTAGAACAACGGCGTGTCATCGGTGAACGACAACTGCTCCAGCGACGCCACACGACGGTAGGGAAACTCCACGCCGGCAATGCGCATGCCGCGCTGCATTTCCGCCTCGTCAGCAATCAAAATCACGTTCGCCTGGCTGCGCACGGCAGGCTCCGCGAGCAGGCGTGCGATCAGTTCCGGGCCGATGCCCGCCGGGTCACCCAGGACCATGGCGATGGTTGTCTTGTTCATGCTTCACTCCTCAAGGGTTCTGGCCATGTCCGCTCAATGGCGCAAGGCTCGCAGCGATAAACCCGCTGCGCGTTACTGTAGAAAAGTCGTTGCTGATCGGCGCTCGGCAGATCAGCCACGATGGATTTGAATCCGCTGTAAATGTCATCGAACGAACCGCACAGGCTGTCCACCGGAAAGTTGCTGGCGAACATCACTCGATCGGTTCCGAACATGGCGATGACTTCGCGCACGATCCAGGCGTTGTCCTTGGCGCGCCAGGGTTGGCCGGCCTGGCCGAGGCCGGAAACCTTCACCTGCACGTTGGGCCACTGGGCCAGTCGCGACATCGCCAGACGCCACCCCGCCAAGCCTTCGGCGCTACGGTCATTGGGCAACCCGGCGTGGTTGAGAATCAGCGTGGTGCGAGGAAAATCCCGGGCCAGGCGTTCGGCCTCGTGCAGGTTCCACCAGGGTGACTGCAAATCAAAATGCAGTCCCAGACCTTCCAGCGCGGCATAACCGCGACGCCAGCGCTCATCACTCATCAAGCTGCGCACATGACCCACCTGCTCTGGCGTAGTCGGTCCGCCAGGCTTGTGACGCACGCTGCGTACGCACTTGAATGCGGCCTGTTCGGTCAGGACCGCGATGGCGTCCGGATGATCGAGCCAGGCTTGCGCCACGATCGCATTGGGGACGCCATAGCGAGCGGCCAGGCCCTCGATGAAACGGGTTTCGCCAATCGGGTCCTGCGGGTTCCACTCGGTCTCGATGTACACCGTTTGCACGACGTGATGAGGACCGGCATCCGCGAAGTAATCGTCGGGAAAATAACGACGCTTGATCGCACTGTAGTCGCCGTAGCGAAACGCAATATTGGCCTCCGGGGCGAGCCAGGGATGGTCGTTGATCGCAGGGTCCCAGAAATGATGATGGGCATCGATGATCGGGCCATTCCACAACTCACCCATGACGCACCTCATCAAGACTGATGAACAGCGTAGCCAGCACGAAGATCGCCGAGCACACCGCAAAGAAACCCAGGACCGGCGCAAAACCGCCTGACATCTGCAGGATCACGCCCACCAGAATCGGCACCGCGATGCCGCCGGTGCTGCCCGCCATGTTCATCACGCCGCCAATCAAACCGACCCGTGCCGGCGCGGCCAACAACGCCGGAAAGCTCCAGTAGAGGCTGCCCCACATAAGAAAAAAGGCGGTCATGGCCAACAACGCCACGGCCGCAAAAGGATCACTCAGGGTCGGTAGCAACAGGAACGCACCCAGGGCCACCAGACCGGAAAACGCCAGCAGGCTCTTGACCGCAACCCCTCGGCTGACGCCCTTGCGGATCAGGCCGTCGCAGAGAAAACCGCCGGTCAACGACCCCAGAGCGCCGCACACAAAGATCACGAAAGTGGCGGCGCCGATGCCTTTGATATCGAACCCGCGGGCCTGTGCCAGGTAGCTTGGCCCCCAGGTCAGCAGCCCGAAATACACCATCGCCCAGCTGGCGCGACCGATCAGCAATCCGCTCAGGGAACGCGCGGCAATGCCCAGGCCTTTGACCGGAATGCGTGCGGCTTCAGCGGCTGGGGTGGCGCGGCCGGCGTTGATCTTCTCCAGCTCTTCGGCGTTCACCTGCGGGTGCGTGGCCGGGTCATCGCGCAGGTAACGTTGCGCCACCCAGGCCAGCACCAGTGTCGCGATACCGGCAATCACAAAGGCCAGGCGCCAGGAGTCCAGTGAAGCGATCAGGTAGGCAATGATCAACCCGCCAACCGCCACACCCAATGGACTGCCACTGTCCATCAGCACCGCGCCACGGCTGCGCTCGCTCGGGGCCAGCCACAAGGAGATGAGCTTGCCGCCGGAGGGAAACAACGGTGCTTCTGCGGCGCCCAGGGCAACCCGGGCGAACAACAATGACAGCCCTCCCGTAGCGAATGCCGCGATCACCTGAAAGGTGCCCCATAACCCGGTGGACCAGCTGATGACCCGGTGCGGACCGAAGCGATCGATCAGCCAGCCGCCAGGAATCTGCAGCAAGGCATACGCCCAGAAGAAACTGCTGAGAATCAGCCCTTGCATACTCGGTGACAGGGAAAATTCATGGGCGATGGTCGGCATCGCGATGGACAACGACACCCGGTCGATCAGGTTGACCATGGTCAAGGCGAAAACAATCGCGAAGATTTTCCAGCGCACATTGCTGGCGGTGCGAGTGGTCGCCTGCGGTGTTGCCGCAGTCACTGCCGCTGACTGAACATCTGCACCAGGCAGATGCAGGGAAGCACTGGGACGAGCCATGGTGCGTACCTCTGTTTATTATTTTTGTGGATGCAACGACACCGTTTATACGGCGTCTGGTGAGCACTATCGAAGGCTCGGTGATAACCGTCTAATCAATACTTGAAATCAGGCGATAGCCTTGGGTTATTGCATACCCTGCTTTCACCGGGCTTTCACTGCCTCGCGTCTGAAGAGCTTTTCATCGCAAAACGCTCTGGCACAAAGCGCTGGGGGAAAACTGTCATTTTTGATGTTGGCACCTATAACCCCAGGCTATCGGTGTATGTATTGTTTTGACTAGACGCGAGGCAAACACCTTCCCACACTCGGACCAGGCTTGCGGCTTTCGAGCGCAGACAAGTCACTCATAACAACTACAAAAACGAGGCCCTTCCATGCGAAATGCATTCGTCCGTCGTACGTCCCGTCTGTTTCTTGGCTGCACACTGGTCGCCGCCGGCGCCCTTCCTGCACTCGCTCACGCAGCCTGGCAACCGGACAAGAACGTCGAAATCGTCGTCGCCGGCGGTCCTGGTGGCGGCACCGACCAGCTCGGCCGTCTGATCCAGTCGATCATCACCACTCACAAACTGCTCGACGTTAATACCATCGTCCTCAACAAGGGTGGCGGCAATGGCGCCGAAGCCTTTCTCGACCTGAAAATGAACAAAGGCGATCCCGACAAACTGGTGATCGGTACCAACAACATCTACTTGCTGCCCCTGGTGTCCAAGCTCGGTTATCAATGGCAGGAACTGACACCCGTGGCCGCAGTGGCTGAGGACGACTTCATCCTCTGGAGTTACAAAGGCGCGCCCTGGAAGAACGCCAAAGGATTCTATGAGGCCGTCAAGGCTGACCCGTCAAACCTGCGCATGGGCGGCAGTCAGTCCAAGGATGTCGACCAGACCCTCACCCTCCTGCTGAACCAGACCACCAACAGCAAACTGGTGTACATCCCGTTCAAAAGCGGCAGTGAAGCAGCCACTCAACTGGCCGGCAAACACATCGCCGCCAACGTCAACAATCCCAGCGAAAGCATCAGCCAATGGCGTGGTGATCAGGTCGAGCCGCTCTGCGTGTTCAGTAAAGAGCGCATGGCCTACACCGAGAAAGTCGCTGGCGACAAGTCGTGGGCCGATGTCCCGACGTGCCATGAAGAAGGCCTGGGGGTCGATCAGTACCGCTTCCCGCGCACCGTGTTCATGCCTGGCGAAGTCACCGCCGAACAGCGCGCGTTCTATGTCGAGTTGATGCGCAAAGTCACCGAGACGCCTGAGTTCAAGGCGTACGTCAAACAGAACGCTCTGGTGCCGACCTTCCTCGAGGGCGAGCCGCTGACCGCCTACATTGAAAAAGACACCGCTCGCGTGACCCCGGTGTTCAAGGAAGCCGGCTGGCTGAAAAACTGAGTTGCCCACGGCCGTCCGCCTGCGCACGGCCGTCACCTTCTGGAGGTGCTTTCATGTCTCATTCTTCGGATTCACCCGCGCTGGTCGGCACCCGCTGGGTCGAACTCGGCCTGACATTGTTCACCACGCTGATCGGCGCGGTGGTGATGTTTGGCAGTATCGAACAAGGTATCGGCTGGGGCGATTCCGGCCCCGAGCCAGGTTACTTTCCCTTCTACATCGGCCTGATGTTGAGCGCGGCCAGTGTGGGCAATGGCGTATTGACCCTGGTGCGCTGGCAAGCCCTGAGCATTTCATTCGTCAGCCGTAGCGCGTTCAAGCAAGTGATATCGGTGTTTATCCCGATTGCGCTGTTCGTGGCGGCCATGCCGTTGACGGGCATTTATGTCGCCTCAGCCTGTTTCATCGCCTGGTTCATGTGGCGTGACAAGGTCCGTACCCAGCCCTACAGCAAGTTGATGATCGCCACCGTATCCCTCGGTGCCGTGCTTGCCAGCTATCTGATTTTCGCACTGTGGTTCAAGGTCCCGCTGGATGCCGGCCCGATGGGCGACTGGATTGCCCAGGTCGGGAGATCTTTCAAATGAGCGAGTTCGATTCCCTGTTGCAAGGCATGAACCTGATCCTGACCCCGGGCCATATCGGCCTGATGGTGATCGGCGTGCTGCTGGGCAT
The DNA here is from genome assembly GCF_058145095.1 of Pseudomonas sp. MDV22-iso1. Lineage (NCBI taxonomy): Bacteria > Pseudomonadati > Pseudomonadota > Gammaproteobacteria > Pseudomonadales > Pseudomonadaceae > Pseudomonas > Pseudomonas sp. MDV22-iso1. Next base: position 118,088 of record NZ_JBYVMF010000001.1, on the reverse strand, counting down.
TCTGGTCGGTGTGTTGCCCGGTCTCGGTGCCCCTAATGGCGTGGCGCTGCTGTTGCCGCTGACGTTCACCATGTCGCCGGTTTCGGCGATCATCCTGTTGTCGTGCATGTATTGGGGCGCGCTGTTTGGCGGCTCGATCACCTCGATCCTGTTCAACATTCCCGGTGAGCCCTCATCGGTGGCGACCACCTTCGACGGCTATCCGATGGCCCGTGAAGGTCGCGCCGCTGAAGCCCTGACCGCAGCGTTCAGCTCGGCACTGATCGGCGCGCTGGCTGGCGTTTTGCTGCTGACCTTTTTGTCGACGCGCATTGCCGAATTCGCCATGTCCTTCAGTTCGCCGGAGTTCTTCGCGGTGTACCTGTTGGCGTTCTGCACATTCATTGGTATGAGCAAAAATCCGCCGCTGAAAACCGTGGTCGCCATGATGATCGGTTTCGCCATGGCCGCAGTTGGCATGGACACGGTGTCAGGCAACCTGCGCCTGACTTTCGATCAACCGGCCCTCATGACCGGCATCAGTTTCGAAGTGGCGGTAATCGGCCTGTTCGGTATCGGTGAAATTCTCTGCACCGTCGAGGAAGGCCTGGTGTTTCGCGGCGAGCACGCACGCATTACACCGATGGTGATCTTGCGCACCTGGGCCAAGTTGCCGCGTTACTGGTGGACCATTTTGCGCAGCACGCTGGTGGGTTGCTGGATGGGCATTACGCCTGGCGGTCCGACGGCGGCATCGTTCATGAGCTACAGCCTGGCGCGACGCTTCTCGAAGAACCGCGACAACTTCGGCAAGGGTGAACTTGAAGGGGTGATTGCTCCGGAGACCGCTGACCATGCGGCGGGCACCAGTGCCCTGCTGCCGATGCTGACCCTGGGCATTCCCGGCTCTGCCACGGCAGCAGTGATGCTTGGCGGGTTGATGATCTGGGGCCTGCACCCTGGGCCGACGCTGTTCGTCGAGCAGCACGATTTCGTCTGGGGACTGATTGCCAGCATGTACCTGGGTAACGTCGTGAGCCTGATCGTGGTGTTGGCCACGGTGCCATTGTTCGCTTCGATCCTGCGTATCCCGTTTTCCATCATTGCGCCGATCATCATCATGGTCTGCACCATTGGCGCGTACTCGGTGCACAACTCGTTCTTCGACGTGGTGCTGATGCTGGGCTTCGGTGCGCTGGGGTACCTGTTCAAGAAGCTCGGTTACCCGATTGCGCCACTGGTACTGGCCGCTGTTCTGGGGGACAAGGCTGAAGATGCGTTCCGTCAGTCGATGCTGTTCTCAGACGGACAACTGGGGATTTTCTGGTCCAACCCCTTGGTGGGTTGCCTGACGACGGCGGCGCTGCTGATGCTGTTCTGGCCACTGATTTCCAAGGCGTTGCAAACCCTGATGGGCTTGCGCAAACCCGCTGTCGCCAAACCAAAATCGGTGCTGTGACACAGCAATGCTGGCAACGCCTGACATTTGTTGTCAGGCTTGCCGCAGTCTTTTTTGCGAGTCGAGCCCATGACCCGAATTCCAGAAGCCAATGTGATCCACAGTCGACTGCGTCTGCGCCAATTGCGGCTGATGCTCGCGTTGGAGGAATTCGGTTCGTTGCGCCGCGCCGCTGACCACATCGGCATGACCCAACCCGCCGCAACCAAGATGCTCCATGAAGCCGAGGACCTGCTGGGCGTCGAGCTCTTCGAACGTCTGCCTCGGGGCATGCGCGCTACCCCGTTCGGGGAAACCGTCACCTATTACGCCCGCATGGTGTTCGCCGAACTCAGCGGCATGCGCGAAGAACTGGTGGCGCTGCAGTCCGGCAATCTGGGTCGAGTTGCCGTCGGCGCGATTCCCGCTTTGGCCTCGGGACTGTTGACCCGCACCATCGCGACCTTGAAGCAAAGCCATCCCCGGTTGTCCATGAGCATCCAGGTCGACACCAGCGACGTGCTGGTGCAGGCGTTGTTGCAGGATCAACTGGACATCGTGCTCGGGCGGATTCCGGCGGGTGCCCGGGCCGAAGAATTGCTGTTCGACAGCCTCGGCGAAGAGGCGTTGTGCGTCATCGCTGGCGCGCATAATCCGTTGGCAAAAGAGACACAACTGAGCTGGGCCGAATTGCAGAACATGACCTGGGTGCTGCAGCAGCAGCCAAGCCCGATGCGCGCGATCATCAATCAGGTGTTCCACAATGCGCGGGTCGATATCCCCAGCAGCATTGTCGAAACCACATCGATCATGACCTTGCTGTCGTTGATTCAGCAGACCGACATGCTCGGTGTCACGCCGGTGTCGGTGGTCGAGGATTATGCCGGTCGAGACTTGCTGGCGGTGTTGCCGATCAAGTTCGAAGCGCGGCTGCCGCCTTTTGGGCTGATCACCCGGCGGCATCGCATTCAATCATCGGCCATGCAGGCGTTCATGAATTCGGTGCGGGCGGAGCACGCGCTGACCAAATAAAAAAGGCCCGGAGCAGTACTCCGGGCCTTCTGGTTTCTTCGCGCGCTCTTATGCCGGTTTGCGGAACACAAACACCAGCCCGACGATGATGAGCAACATGCCGAGCATGCTCAGCGTCGCCAACCGATTACCGAAAAACAGGTAATCCATCACCGCCGTCACCGCGGGCACTAGGTAAAACAGACTGGTGACATTCACCAGATTGCCCCGAGCGATCAAGCGGTACAGCAGCAGCGTCGCCAGCACCGAAACTACCAAGCCCATCCACAACACCGGCACGATGAAACCGCTGCTGTGCTCGAAGTGAAATGGCTGGAACGGCACGAAAATCCCGCACAGCAACAGGCCGGCGAGGTATTGCACAGGCAGCGTGCCGAGGGGATTTTCAGTGATGCGCTTTTGCATGATCGAACCGAACGTCATGCTCGCCAGCGCCAACAGGCCGAAGACCATCCCAGCCAGCGACATCCCGGCCAGACCGATGCCTTGGTAAACCACCATGATCAATCCGGCCAGCCCCAGCGTCAGCCCGAACATCCGGCTGATCGATCGCTGCCGCTCCATGATCACCACGGTCAGGATCGGCTGCACGCCCATGATCGTCGCCATGACGCCAGGCGTGACTTTGAGGTCCAGGGCCAGCAGATAAAAAATCTGATAGGCCCCCAACAGCACCACGCCCGTGGCCATCGCATACAACATCGGCTTGCCGCCCTTGGGCAGTTTCAGTTTGAGCAACGGCGTCAGCAGCACCAATCCACAAAGGGCAATGGCGAAGCGAATGATCAGAAAGGCAAAGGGTGACGCGTGGGCCAGCCCCCATTTGGAGAAGATCGCTCCGCTGCTCCACAGCAGAACGAACAGGCTCGTGGACGCCGCCGCGAGCGCGGTTTTTTTCGAAAGGACAAACATGAATACCACCTGTAGTCAGGCAAAAAGCCAATCCAGCCGGAGCTGAAGTTCAGTAGGTTTTTTCAGGCGGGCGCGGGGAACAGCAAGACGAAGCTGATCAGCCCGAAACGCCGACGCCCGGCGGTGATACGACTGCGTACACCGGCGTGCTACGAACAGGTGGGGGGTAATGACTGATCTGCACAGGCTGCTGATTCCCGCACGGCACGACGCCAGCGTTGACCGCTGAATCGACTACCGCGTTGAGGAAGGAAGCTGGCATGGGCTGATCTTTTTTGATGAGTGGACGGCGGGTTGGAGAACACCGAGCGGCGACTATAACCAGTGGGTGATATGGATTGCAATGGACGAATATCGAACGTAATACAACCTGTAGCAGCTGGCGCAGCCTGCGTCCGGCTGCGAAGCAGTCGTGCATCAGGCGACACGGGGCTTCAGAAAAACCTCACTTTAAACTCTTGCGACTGCTTCGCAGCCGGACGCAGGCTGCGCCAGCTGCTACAAAAAGCGTGTTTTTAACCAAACAGCCAATACCCCAACGCCACCAGCACCACCACCGCCAATACTGGCCGCAGCACTCGGTAAGCCTTGGGATGACGACGCTTCCACTGTTTGATCACGCCACTGAACCGGTCGCTGGAGTTCTTGCTCCAGGCATAAACCTGATTGATCCCGCCAACACGTTCGTCATCCAGGTTCTGCGGCGCCGTGGCGCGGCCGAGCCAGCCACTGATGAAACGGTTGATACGGGTCATGAACCGATTGCTGAGCGGTCGCTCGATGTCACAGAACAGGATCACTCGAGTCTTTTCGGTTTCATTCTTGACCCAGTGAACATAAGTTTCATCGAACATCACGTCTTCGCCATCCCGCCAGGCGAATTCCTGACCATCGACGAAGATCCGGCAGCTGTTGGAATTAGGCGTCGACAGTCCCAGGTGATACCGCAGGGAGCCCGCGAACGGATCACGGTGCGGGTTCAGGTGACTGCCCCCAGGGAGCAACGCGAACATCGCGCCCTTGACGTTGGGGATGCTGCTGACCAGTGCCACGGTTTTCGGGCACAGGGCTTCGGCAGAAGGCAGCGGTTTGTCGTACCACTTGAGATAGAAACGCTTCCAGCCCTTCTTGAAGAAAGAGCCGAAACCGGCGTCGTTATTCTTTTCCGCGGCGCGAATATAACCCTCGTCAAACAGGTGCATCGCTTCGTCACGGATGTCTTCCCAATTGTCCTTGAGTACGTCCAGCTCCGGGAATTTACTGCGGTCCAGATAAGGCCTGGACGGCACGGCGGAGAACACATACATCAAGGCGTTGTAGGGCGCGAACAGCGCTGAGTGGTTGACGAACTGTCGCAGGACAGGCAATCGCGCCTTGCCGCGCAAATGGACATAGAGGGTGCTGCCCAAAAACAACAATAACAGCGACGCCTTCGCGGCAAAGGAAAAGGTCATCAACAACTCCTTGAGAATAGGCAACTCTGCACTACGCCATTTACCCGACGTGGCAGCCGGCCATGATAATCACTACCGGCCTCGGGAAAAACCCGCTTTATTTAACATTCAGTATTGAAGATTGCGTAACAAAGCACTTCATAACACGGGATTACTGAACGGGAGCTGACCTGAGTCAGCACCTTGCTACCCTCAATGCCAGCTGCTACAGAGAACGCGTTCCACCAGCGAAGGCATTTGCTCCTATGCCTGATTTTCCTGATCGGTAAACAGATCACTGAACAACATGCTCGACAGGTAGCGCTCGCCAGAGTCCGGCAAAATCACCACGATCGTCTTGCCCTGCATTTCCGGCGTCTCAGCCAGTCTCACTGCCACCGCCATGGCAGCACCGCAGGAGATACCGCACAAGATCCCTTCTTCCTGCATCAGGCGCAGCGCCATGGCTTTGGACTCGTCATCCGTCACCAGCTCCACCCTGTCGACAATCGACAAATCCAGGTTTTTTGGCACAAAACCAGCACCGATACCCTGAATCTTGTGCGGGCTCGGCTTGATTTCCTCACCCGCCAGCGCTTGCGTGATCACCGGGGACACGACCGGCTCCACGGCTACCGAGATAATGGGTTTACCCTGGGTATTCTTGATATACCGCGAAACGCCGGTAATAGTTCCACCGGTTCCAACGCCAGCCACCAGCACATCGACGGCACCGTCAGTGTCGTTCCAGATCTCTGGCCCGGTGGTTTTTTCATGGATGGCCGGGTTGGCCGGGTTCTCGAACTGCGCCGGCATGAAGTAAGTGGAGGGATTGCTCGCCACGATTTCGGCGGCCTTTTCAATGGCGCCTTTCATGCCCTTGGCCGGTTCGGTCAACACCAGCTCGGCACCCAAAGCCTTGAGCACCTTGCGGCGCTCGATACTCATGGACGCCGGCATGGTCAGCATCAGCTTGTAACCCCGTGCGGCCGCCACGAAGGCCAGGCCGATGCCGGTATTGCCGGAGGTGGGTTCGACGATGGTCATGCCGGGCTTGAGTTTCCCGGAGCTTTCCGCGTCCCAGATCATGTTGGCACCGATCCGGCATTTAACCGAATAACCCGGGTTGCGCCCTTCGATCTTGGCCAGGATGGTCACGCCGCGCGGAGCGATCCGGTTGATCTGCACCAGCGGTGTATTGCCAATGGAATGGGCGTTGTCAGCGTAGATACGGCTCATGGCTGGGTCCTTGTACAGCGTTGAAATAGCGCTCAAAGGTAAGCCTGTTGCTCGTGGTCGTCCAGTCAGGTCGAACGTCCTGTAACAAGAACAGTCAATGGCTTTACATCGCCGGAGATTTGTCATCATGAAACGTCGTTACAGTTGGCCCTTGTGGTCCTTTGCAGGCCTCGTCGTACTGCTGATAGCGCTGCATATCGCCCTGCCCTATCTGGTGCGCGACTACCTGAACGACAAGCTGGCGGACATGGGCGACTACCGCGGCCAGATCACCGACGTCGACCTGGCGTGGTGGCGCGGCGCTTACAAAATCAACGGGCTTAAGATCGTCAAGGTTGACGGCAAAGTCCCGGTACCGTTCGTCAATGCGCCGCTGATCGACTTGTCCGTCAGCTGGCACTCGCTCTGGTACGACCATGCGGTGGTGGCCCAGGCGCAGTTCTTCAATCCCGAAGTGAACTTCGTCGACGGCGGTGCCAACAAACAGAACTCCCAGACCGGTCAGGGCACTGACTGGCGCGCTCAGTTGAGCAAACTGTTGCCCATTACCCTGGACGAAGTCCGGATCCACGACGGCAAGATCAGTTTTCGCAACTTCAACTCCAAGCCGCCGGTGAACATGAACGCGACCCAGGTGAATGCCAGCATCTACAACCTGACCAACGTGGTTGATAAAGAAGGCAAACGTGATGCCCGCTTTGAAGGCAAAGCACTGTTGCTCGGGCATGCACCGCTGGAAACCACCGCCACGTTCGACCCGTTAAGCAATTTCGAGGATTTCGAATTTCGCCTGCGGGCCAGGGACATCGAACTCAAGCGCATGAATGATTTCGCATCGGCTTATGGCAAGTTCGACTTCAATGCCGGCCATGGCGATGTGGTGATTGAAGCCGAGGCCAATAAGGGGAAACTCAAGGGCTATATCAAGCCGTTGTTAAAGGACGTCGACGTTTTCAACTGGCAGCAGGATGTGGAGAACAAGGACAAAGGGATCTTCCGCTCAATCTGGGAAGCCATCGTCGGCGGCTCCGAAACGGTGCTGAAGAACCAGGTCAAGAACCAGTTCGCCACACGCGTGGAGCTCAGCGGTAATGTGCATCGCCAGGACATCAGCGCGTTTCAGGCGTTTTTGCAGATTTTGCGCAACGGATTCGTTCAGGCGTTCAATGCCCGGTATGAGCGGCCAAAGTCTGAGGCGGGTTGAGGTTTACGCGTGACGGTAGTTGTTGCCCCGCCTCGCAACAAGTCAAGAAGTGACGCGCCATTCAGAGACTGAATAAGCCGTCTGCGTTCACAGTCGACTGGCCTGCGAGTTATAGTCGGGCATCACAATGAATTAGCCCGCCCCGCCCTGCATCGTCCAGGTCGGCGTCACCGTTCGAGGATTACCCGATGAAGTTCGAAGGCACCCAGGCCTATGTCGCCACCGATGACCTGAAGCTGGCGGTCAACGCTGCCATCACCCTGGAGCGGCCACTGCTGGTCAAGGGCGAGCCAGGCACCGGCAAGACCATGCTCGCCGAGCAACTGGCCGAATCCTTTGGCGCCAAGCTGATCACCTGGCACATCAAGTCCACCACCAAGGCCCATCAGGGCCTGTACGAGTATGACGCGGTCAGCCGACTGCGCGACTCGCAACTGGGCACAGACAAGGTCCACGACGTTCGCAACTACCTGAAAAAGGGCAAGCTGTGGGAGGCTTTCGAGTCCGACGAGCGGGTGATCCTGCTGATCGATGAAATCGACAAGGCCGATATCGAGTTCCCGAACGACCTGCTGCAAGAACTTGACAAGATGGAGTTCTACGTTTACGAGATCGACGAGACCATCAAGGCCAAGAAACGCCCGATCATCATCATTACCTCCAACAACGAGAAAGAGCTGCCGGATGCTTTCCTGCGCCGTTGCTTCTTCCACTACATCGCCTTCCCGGATCGCACCACGCTGCAGAAAATCGTCGACGTGCACTACCCGGACATCAAGAAAGACCTGGTCAGCGAAGCGCTGGACGTGTTCTTCGACGTGCGCAAAGTGCCGGGTCTGAAAAAGAAGCCATCGACCTCCGAACTGGTGGATTGGCTGAAGCTGCTGATGGCCGACAACATTGGCGAAGCGGTGCTGCGTGAACGCGATCCGACCAAGGCCATTCCGCCCCTGGCCGGCGCTTTGGTGAAGAACGAACAGGACGTGCAATTGCTTGAGCGCCTGGCGTTCATGAGCCGTCGCGGCACTCGATAAGGGCCCACGCCATGCTGCTCAACCTGTTCAATGAAATGCGTGCTGCCAAGGTTCCGGTCTCGGTGCGTGAGCTGCTGGACCTGATCAACGCGCTGAAACAGCGCGTGACCTTCGCCGATATGGACGAGTTCTATTACCTGTCCCGGGCGATTCTGGTGAAGGACGAAAAGCATTTCGACAAGTTTGACCGAGCGTTCGGTGCTTATTTCAATGGCCTGGAAAAGCTCGATGACCACCTTCAGGCGTTGATTCCTGAAGACTGGTTGCGCAAGGAATTCGAGCGTTCCTTGACCGACGAAGAACGGGCCGCGATCCAGTCCCTGGGCGGTCTGGACAAACTCATCGAAGAATTCAAGAAGCGCCTGGAAGAACAGAAGGAACGCCATGCCGGTGGCAACAAGTGGATCGGCACTGGCGGTACCAGCCCGTTCGGTTCCGGTGGCTTCAACCCGGAAGGCATTCGGGTAGGCGATGCCGGTAAACGTCAGGGCAAGGCGGTCAAGGTCTGGGATCAGCGCGAGTACAAAAACCTTGATGACTCGGTCGAGCTGGGCACGCGCAACATCAAGGTCGCGCTGCGGCGCCTGCGCAAATTCGCCCGCCAGGGTGCGGCGGAGGAACTGGACATCGATGGCACCATCGACCACACCGCGCGTGATGCGGGCCTGCTGAACATCCAGATGCGTCCGGAGCGGCGCAACACCGTGAAGCTGTTGTTGCTGTTTGACATCGGCGGCTCGATGGACGCCCATGTGAAAATCTGCGAGGAGTTGTTCTCGGCTTGCAAGACCGAGTTCAAACACCTGGAGTACTTCTACTTCCACAACTTCATTTATGAGTCGGTGTGGAAGAACAACATGCGCCGCACTTCCGAGCGCACGTCGACCCAGGACTTGCTGCACAAGTACGGTGCCGACTACAAAGTGATTTTCATCGGTGATGCCGCCATGGCGCCGTATGAAATCACTCAGGCCGGTGGCAGCGTCGAACACTGGAACGAAGAAGCCGGTTACGTGTGGATGCAGCGGTTCATGGAGAAGTACAAGAAAGTCATCTGGATCAATCCTTACCCGAAAGACACGTGGGGCTATACCTCATCGACCAACATCGTGAGGGACTTGATTGATGATCAGATGTACCCGCTGACGTTGCGGGGGTTGGAGGAAGGGATGCGGTACCTGTCCAAATAACATTGTGGCGAGGGAGCTTGCTCCCGCTGGGCTGCGCAGCAGTCCTTTTGGGGCTGCTTCGCAACCCAGCGGGAGCAAGCTCCCTCGCCACAGTTAAAACCGTTTCAGATACTCGATCTGCTCCCGATGCGCCACGTCCTGCACCACCGGCCGCAGCCGCACCTTCGCCCCCGGCAAACACTGAGCCAAATGCGCCAACGCCAACGGCGTCAACGCGCCCAGTCGTGGATACCCGCCAATGGTCTGCCGATCATTGAGCAGCACAATCGGCTGACCATCCGGCGGCACCTGAACGGCACCGAGCGGGATGCCTTCGGAGATCATTGGCTTGCCCTGATACTCCAGTGCCGTTCCCAGCAAGCGAATGCCCATCCGGTCGGCCCGGCTGTCCAGGGTCCAGGCATTGTTGAACGCGTCGAACGAACTCTGCCCGCTGAACGCGCCTATCTGCGCACCCAGTACCAGGTCCAACGGCCTGTTGTCGTGGAAGTCCGGTCGATGTGTCGAAGGCAATTCCCGAAGCAGTAACAGCGAGCTCCCCCGATAACTCAACTGCGCGTCCTTGGCCAGCGCCCGACCCATTGCGTCCGGCCCACCCAGCGCCTCTCGAACCACAGTTGAACTGCTGCCCAATACCTTCGGCGCATCAAACCCACCGGGTGCCGCCAAGTAAGCCCGAGCCCCAAGCAGCGGCTGAGTCAGTTGCAAGCGCTGACCTTTGTTCAGCCTGAAACTGCGCCATGGTGCCAGCGCCTCGCCATCCACGTGGGCGCCGAGGTCCGCTCCCGCCAGCGCCAGCACGCAATCCTCTTGCGCGACCACGGTAAACCCGCCGAGGGTGATTTCAATCACCGGGGCATCCAGCTCATTGCCCAGCAGCCAGTTCGCCCACGACATTGAACGCCAATCCAGCGCCCCGCCCTGTGTCACACCCAGATGCCGCACGCCGAACCGACCCGCGTCCTGCAACAGGCACAACGGTGTGCTTGCTTCTATCGTTAGACGGCTCATGCCTGTGCCTCCAGTGGCGTGTCATCGCCACCCAGGTTGAGGAACTCGGCGTGACTGACCGCCTCGAAGCGTACCGTATCGCCTGGTTGCATCAGGCTGTAGCCATCGCGTTCACGGTCGAACAATTTGGCCGGGGTTCGGCCGATCAGGTTCCAGCCACCGGGCGATACGACCGGGTAAGCCGCGGTCTGCCGCTCGGCGATACCCACGCTGCCGGCCGCGACTTTTTTGCGTGGCGTATCCAGACGCGGCGCCGCCAGCACTTCCTCGACCAGCCCCATGAAGGCAAATCCCGGCGCGAAGCCCAGGGCGAACACTTGATATTCATGCTCGCTGTGACGGCGGATGACGTCAGCCACCGCCAACCCGCTGCGTTGCGATAACAGGTTCAACTCCGGGCCGACGCTCAGGTCGTACCAGACCGGCAATACATGACAGGTGCCGCGGGTGCGCGCGTTGGGCGACAGATCGATCAACGCGGCACTGATCAACTCCCGAGCCTGGGACGGATTCAATGCGCTGAGGTCGTAATGCACCATCAAGGTTGTGTAGGACGGCACCAGGTCGATCAGATGCCCGGCGAACGCCGTCCGCAGACTTTCACTGGCCGCGAGCATCCAGGGCATGTTGGCCTCTGCGATCTCATCGAACAGGCGGACCATCAGGCAATCCAGCGCCACCACTTCCACCCGCAGCTTCATGACGCACGCTGCTGATCGAGGGCTTCGCGGATACGTCGCACGGCAGCGACTGAACTGCTGTTGTCGCCATGAACGCAAAGGGTGTTGGCCTGCAGATGCAAGGCACTGCCATCGCTGGCAGTGAGGTCGCCGCCCCGGGCAATGGTCAGCGCCTGTTCGATGATTTTTTCCGGATCATGGTGCACGGCGCCTGGCTGTTGACGCGAAACAAGCCTGCCGGCGCTGTCGTAGGCGCGATCGGCGAACGCTTCGAACCACAGCGTGATCCCGTATTCATTGCCAAGCTGCTGCGCGACGCTGTTGTCACGTGTCGCCATCAGCATCAGCGGCAACGTCCGGTCATACGCCGCTACCGCCTGCAGCACCGCTCGCAATTGCGCGGGGTTGGCCATCATGTCGTTGTACATCGCGCCGTGGGGTTTGACGTAGCTCACCCGCCCGCCCTGAGCGCGACAAATGCCATCCAGTGCACCGATCTGGTAAAGCAGGATATCTTGCAGTTCCTCGGCGGTGTAAGCCATGGAACGCCGACCAAATCCCACCAGGTCCTGATAAGCCGGATGCGCACCGATCAGCACGCCATTGCTCACGGCGAGGCTGACGGTCTTGCGCATGATGCTCGGGTCGCCGGCGTGGAAGCCGCAGGCAATGTTGGCGCAATCAATGAAGGGCATGACCTCGGCGTCCAGACCCATGGTCCAGTTGCCGAAACTCTCGCCGATGTCGCAGTTCAATAGCAGGCGGCTCACGGTGAACACTCCTGTAGGCTTTATTCTTTTCAGATGCAGGCAGATTACTGCGCATCCAATTGCTTGCCACGTGTTTCCGGCAGACTTAATGCCGCGAGTATGACCACCCCGTAGGACACCGCCGCAAATGCCCCGATGCCTACGCTCAATGGCACCTTCTGGCTAAGCAAGCCGATCAACAGCGGAAACAATGCCGCCAGCGCCCGGCCGATGTTGTAGCAAAAGCCCTGACCCGAACCGCGAATCCGTGTCGGAAACAGCTCCGTGAGAAACGCCCCCATACCGCTGAAAATCCCCGAGGCAAAAAAGCCCAGCGGGAAGCCCAGCCAGAGCATCACGCCATTACTGACGGGCAACTGGGTGTAGAGCAGCACAATGGTGAAAGAGCCGACGGCAAACAGAATGAAGTTTTTCTTGCGGCCGAGGATGTCAGTCAAATACGCGCTGATGACATAGCCGACGTAGGAGCCGACGATCACCATCGCCAGATAACCGCCCGTACCCAGCACGCTCAACCCTCGCTCATTCTTCAGAAAAGTCGGCAGCCAGGAGGTGATGGCGTAGTAACCGCCGAGTGCGCCCGTGGTCAGCACCGAAGCGCGAATCGTGGTGAACAGGATGCCCGGAGCGAAGATCTCGTAAAACTTCGCCTGATTGCCCGGTACCTGTTTAGCCTTGGCTTCGCGGTAGATTTCCGGGTCCTTGACCAGCCGCCGGACGAAAATCACGAAGATCGCCGGCACAATCCCCAGGATAAACAACGCGCGCCAGGCATCTTCCGGCGGCAACACCGAGAACAGCAGCGCATACAGAATCGCCGTCAGCCCCCAACCCAGCGCCCATCCCGATTGCACCATGCCCACCGCTTTGCCGCGGTCCTTGGCGCGAATCACTTCGCCCATCAACACCGCGCCAGCGGTCCATTCGCCGCCGAAACCGAAGCCCATCAACGTGCGGCTGATCAGCAGTTGTTCGTAGTTTTGCGCGAAGCCGCAGAGGAGGGTGAAGAACGCGAACCACAGCACCGTCAGCTGCAAGGTGCGAACGCGACCGATGCGATCGGACAGGATCCCCGCCACCCAGCCGCCAATGGCCGAAGCGATCAAGGTACTGGTGTGAATCAGCCCGGCTTCACCGGTGGTAATACCCCACATGGCAATCAGGGTGGGCACCACGAAGCTGAGCATCTGGGTGTCCATGCCGTCCAGGCCATAGCCGATCTTGCAACTCCAGAAGGTGCGACGTTCCTGCTGATTGATGTTGTGATACCAGTCGAAGGGTCCCGGGCGAGCCGTGGCCTTGGGGGTATCGAGCGTGTCGGGCGCACTCATGGCGAATCTCCGCGCAAATTTTATTGGTATTGTTCTGAGCCCCGACGACGCCTATCGTGGGAACCGGATGCGTCGATTTTTGGACGCCCGCCCCTACTGCGTCCAACTAATAAAAACCCGCCTTAGGCATAAGAAAAATTTATCCCCCCGGTTTAAGCCTGCGAGTTGATTCCATGAACTTGAAGTTTCTTGAGACCTTTGTCTGGGTTGCCCGACTCAAGAGTTTCCGCCTGACGGCAGACAAGCTGTTCACCACTCAAGCATCGATTTCCAGCCGGATCGCGGTGCTCGAAACCGAGCTTGGCGTGAAACTGTTCCTGCGCGATTCCCGCGGCGTCAGCCTGACGCCCGAAGGCCTGAAAGTGCTCGAATACGCCGAGCAGATGATGGACACCATGCAGGCGCTCAAGCACTCGATCGAGACCCGCTCCTGCAAAGTCGGACGGATCCGCATCGGCGTGATGGACACGGTGATTCACACCTGGCTCAGCCCGTTGGTGGCGCAGATGACGGACCACTATCCGCTGGTGGAAATCGAGTTGGTGGCCGATACCTCGCTCAACCTCTGCGATCAGCTGCAAAAAGGCTTTCTCGACGTGATCCTGCAAACCGACCTGCTGCGCCAGGAAAGCGTGCGCAGCCTGGAGCTGGCCAGTCATCCCATTGGCTGGATCGCGGCCAGCAACTCCCTTTACAACCGGGAGTATTCGGGCATCACCGACCTCGCGCGAGAACGGATCATCACCTACTCGAAAAACTCCCACCCGCATCAGGACATTTTGAGCCTGATGCAAGCGAATGGAGTGATGGCACCGCGGCTGAACTGCGTGAATTCGGTGTCCGCCATCACCCGCTTGCTGCGGGATGGCTTTGGTATCGGTGCATTGCCGCCGGTGCTGGTCGCCGAGGAATTGGCGCGGGGTGAACTGACGCTGTTGAATATTGATCAACGGCCACCGAACTTGCAGGTGGTGGTGTCGTGGCGGGTGGGCGTGGAATGGGTCGAGGAGATTGTGGCGTTGTGTCAGCAGGTGCTGGTGGAGTACGCGCAGAAGGTGGGTGAAGGGTATGTCAGCTTGAGCAAACCGTTACCAAACGTATGAACAGGAAGCCTCCTACACGATAATAGGAATCGTCTTCACTACCATTGTTTTCGAAAATAATACTCTTTGCGCGCTTTCAGCTAACGACTGTCGACAAGGAGTCGAACTCAATGCGCGCCTACACGCTACTACAGCAGCAATTGCTCACGCACTGGAGTGAGGCCCTCGAAACAGAAGCGTTTCAGGACCATCGCATTACGCTCGATCATCTGATCAAAGCGCTGGAACCCGCCACTCAACGGAGCTTTCAGCGCCTGATGCAGGCGCTGTTTCGAGAGAAACTGATCAACCCTGATATTTGCACTTACGACGATGTCGGTCGTTGCTGGTTGCCCATTGGAGATGACGCGCACCTTTGCTTTGATCATTTGACCGGTGCAGGAATGGACAGCTGGGACCTGCGCGGCAGTGTCACCCTTTTCCCTGCCGGTCATTTGCCCCACAAAATCCTGACGCCCGGCGAACTGCTCGCGCAGCTCAGTATTCACTTCTCCCCCGCCCCCTGCGCCATACTCGAACGTCTGTCCACGGAACTGGAGGACAGCCTGCGCAATGACACCCTTTGCCTGGCGTTTCACCACAAGTGGACTGAGCGTTTAAGAGAGGAAATTGACACCGAACACGACGGCAATCTTTTGGGCTGGCTTAAAGCCGGCCTAGCTTCAGAGATTCCGACGTTACTGCTCGAGCAATGGGGCACGCTTGGCCATCCCTGGCATCCGAACTACAAAACCAAGCTGGGCTTGAGCGCCACGCAGGTCATTGCACTGTCCCCGGAATTCGACGCGAGTGTTGCGATTGTCCTTTGCGCGTTACACCGGGGGTCCGCCCATGTCGAAGCACTGGACGGTACTCCCGATTATCGGGAGTGGTGGCACGCTCACTTCCCCCAGGCCTGCGAGCAACTCCATCAACATCTGGAGCAAATGGGGCTCAAGTCCGAGGACTACCTCCCCTTGCCCGCTCATCCCTGGCAGGCGCAAGAGGAACTGCCCCACACCTTCGCGGAGGCACTCGCCGATAACCTGTTGGTGATCACCGACATCGTTGCGTTCATTGCCCACCCGACCATGTCCTTTCGCACGGTATTACCGGAGGCGAGCCAGACAGCGCCGATGGTCAAATTACCGGTGTCATTACGCCTGACCAGCGTGCAGCGCACCGTCTCTGCGCGTTCGGCCAGGATGGGCCCACGCATCAGCCAATTGCTTCTGCACATTCTGGATCTGGAGCCAGATATACGCCGCAAGCTGAACATCGTCCCGGAGCGAATCGGTGTTCATTACTCACCTCAGCCAGCCGATGACGAACGTTCCCGACATCTGGCCGTGGTGTACCGCGACAACCCGCATACCTTGATTCAAAACGGTGAATTGGCGGTACCGGTCGGTAGTCTGTTCGCCGTCAATGAGCTCGAACGACCGCTGTTGCGTGATTGGGTCCAACTGGCTCAGGGCAGTGACGACAGGGAGGCAATGCTTGCGTTCTTCAATGACTACGTGTCGATTGCCGTACCGGGTTTGCTGGGTATGTACCTCCTGTACGGCATAGCGTTCGAAGCGCACCAGCAAAACAGCTTCATGGTGATGGGCGCTGACGGGCAGTTGAGTCGACTGCTGCTGCGCGACTTCGGCGATGTTCGTCTCCATCGCCAGACGCTGCACGCAAAGGGTCTCGACCTGCTGTTGCATGACCCGAAAATGACCCTCTACGACGACCCCGGCTTTGTCCGCGACAAACTTCTGCACACCACCTTCATGTGCCATCTGGGCGAGCTGGCGTTGCTGTGCGCCCGACACTGGAACGTGCCTGAACGGCTGCTTTGGGAGCGGATGGCCACTCACGTTACCCATTGCTTCGATACCTTGCGCGAGCACATTGAACCTCAGCGTTGGGAAACCGAGCGCCTCGCCTTGCTGGAACAGGATTGGCCAGCCAAATCGTTTATGCGCATGCGTTTGCTCGACTGTCACACCGATATCGTCGGGCGCTTGAACAATCCATTGCGATCAAGCGCACATGCGCGCTAACGGGCGGGCGCTGCCACTGCTGATCAGCATCCAGTTCTTTTCCATGGGCGCCATGGAAATGAGCGGCCCGTTCTGGCCCTTGCAGATCCAGCACCTACTCGGGCCAGAGGATGTCGGTTACACCTCGTTGTTATCAACACTGGTCTACGCCGGCCCGATGCTCGCAGCCATGGTGATGACGCCCGTGTGGGGCCGATTGGGAGATCGTACCGGGCACAAGGCGATGATCATCCGCGCACTGCTGGCACTCGCGCTATGCCAAGGCCTGGCGGCCGTTATCGTCGATCCATGGTGGCTTGTAGGCCTACGCGTGGTGCAAGGCGCGCTGGCCGGTTTTCTCGCCGCCGCCCAAGCCTATGCACTGGCTTTCTGCGACGGGTACAGACGCGGTCACACCCTTGCCCGCTTGCAGTCAGCGACGGCTGTCGGTTCGTTAATCGGCCCCATTGCAGGCGGATGGTTGATGGACGTCTCGGGGTTTGCCCTTCTCTGCTATGGCGCGACAGTGGTGTGCCTCGTTTGCGTCGCGGGCAGCCTTCTCCTGCCTGCCGACACGACTCGCAGGGCGCGTGAAAAACCCGTTGCGTCAATGCCTCTGCCCAAAGGCTGGCTCGTCTCAATGCTGCTGGTGATCGTACTGATCCAGGCCGCGAAGACGATTCCTCAGCCGTTTTACGCCCTGTATGTCGCCAACATTTTACAAGCACCCAATTGGCTGATCGGGGCCACTTACGCGGCAAGCGCCGCGACCCTTGCGCTGTCCGCACCGATGTGGGGGCGCTTGTTCGATCGTTGGGCGCCGGCTCAAACCTTGCGCGTTATCGAAGGTGTGGCCTGGCTGTGCGCCCTGACGCTCGCCGCGACAGCACTGGCTAACGAATGGGTGGGGTTTCTCGTCAGTCGGCTCATCTGGGGCATCTGGCAAGGCGCCCTGCTTCCCGTCGCTTATGCATTGATCGCCTGCACCGTCACCCCAAATCAACTCGGTTTCGCCTTGGGCCTTGGCAACAGCGCGGCAAAAGCCGGTGCCTTGCTAGGCGTTGTTGTCGGCGGCGTCGGCATGGGTGTGATCGGTCTGGCTCACAGTTTCTGGCTGGTGGCGGTGGCTTACGCACTGGCTGCTCTCGGGATTCGCTGGATTCGTTAGCTCGCCTCAGCACCCGGCATCAAAACGCTTTCTACCACTTCAATCATAAAAAAAGACCACAACATGACCCAATCCAGACTGTCGTACCTCATTCCCCTGCTCGGCGCTTTCAGCCCCTCCAGCCTCGCCGAGGAGATCGAGCCGCCGCCCGGCACCCTGAACCTCCAGGCCACCGTCGTCTCTGCTACACGCAACGAAGTGAGCATCGCCTCGATTCCTGGCTCCGTTCAGGTCATCGATGAACAGCAGGTCCGCGAGCAGAGCGGTGCAGGTCGTCGGGTCTCCGACATTCTCGGGCAACTGGTTCCCGGCCTTGCACCTTCCAGCGGCGGAATGAGCAACTTTGGGCAGACCCTGCGCGGGCGCAACATGCTGGTGCTGATCGATGGCGTGTCACAGAACGCCACGCGCGATAATTTTCGTCAGCTCAACAGCATTGCGCCGGCGAGCATCGAACGCATCGAAGTGATCTCCGGCGCCAGCAGCGTCTACGGTGCCGGTGCCTCAGGCGGCATCATCAACATCATCACCAAGCGTAATCAGGGTCAGGACATCGCCTATAGCAGCAAGTTGGGCTTGAGCAGCGGCAACCACTTCAATGCAAAAGGCCTCGCCTATGAAGTCTTCCAGAGCGCGACCGGGCGCAGGGATGCGCTGGACTGGTACGTGTCCGCCGACCTGACCCAGCGCAACGACCAATACGACGGCAGCGGCAAGCGTATCCCTCAGGATACGTCCCAGGGCAGCAACATGGACACCGAAACCTATGACCTGCAAGGTCGATTCGGGTATGAGCTGGATGCTGACAAGAAACTCAGCCTGTCGCTGCAGAACTACAAGGACCAACAAGACACCGACTACACCAAGGATCCGAAAAACCGGCAGCAAGCCATGGCGGTCAAAGGGTTGAAACTGGGCGACCAGCCTTACACCCATAATCAGGCAGTCAACCTCAATTACACCGACAAGGACTTCTACAACCAGGGTCTGCAACTGGAAAGCTACTGGCGCAAGGCCGACGCGTTGTTTTTTCCGGACCTGTCGCGGGGCAAGGCCGGCATCGCCGACAACAACAGCGTGCAGGATGTCTACGGCCTGCGTGCAGCCATTGATTCGGCGCTTCCAGCCATTGGCAATGCCACGGGTAATCTGGTGTGGGGCGCCGACTACGATCACGAACGCTCCCGACAGCGTGGCGACCAATACACCCTCAATGGTTTGACCTACACAAAAACCGGCACGACCTACGAAATGGGACCTGACATCGAAACCACCACCAAAGCGCTTTTCGGGCAGATGTCATGGGAAATCGGTGATTGGACGTTGCGTGGCGGTATTCGCCGTGAATGGATCAAAAGCGAGGTCGCCGACAGTATTGCTTACGGTGAAATCGTTCAAACCGGTGTACGCGCGACGTTGCCGGGCGACACCCTCCAGTACAGCGCCACGCTGTATAACCTGGGTGCGGTCTACCACCTGAGCGAAAACCAGGACATTTTCGTCAACTACAGCCAGGGTTTTTCGCTGCCGGACATCCAGCGTTTCATGCGTGATGTCAGGAGCACTTTCAACATCCAGAGCCTCAATGCGCAGGCTATCAAGGTCGACAGTTACGAGCTGGGCTGGCGTGGCAACTGGAGCCAGTGGCAAGCCGATGTCACGGCGTATGAAAACACGTCGGATGTGACCCAGTTCTACGATGCCAATGATCGCGTATTGCGTCTGATCAATCAGAAAGAGCGGGTTCGAGGTATCGAAAGCAGCCTGACGTATCGTGTCACCGATGACTGGTCGCTCGGCGGCACCTACGCCTGGGCCAAAGGGGAAACCGAACAGAACGGCAAATGGATCGACCTGCCGGCCACCCGTATTTCACCCGCTAAAACTACGTTGTTTGCCGGCTACGCCAGGGATGATTACGCCCTGCGTCTGCAAGGCATGCGCCTGGCCAACTACGATGCCGCCGCCAAGGACAACAACGGGCGAGATATCAATGGCTATACGCTGGTGGATTTACTCGGTTCGGTGCACTTGCCGGTCGGGCGTCTTGAAGGCGGGGTGTACAACCTGACTGACCGCACGTACAAAAATCTGTTTGCTCAAGCCAACGCGCGAGCGCCTTACGCGAACGCTCAAGGCCGGACGCTGAGCGTGAGTTATTCGGTAGATTGGTGAAAGTTAAGCAGGCATGCCGATCAGTCAAGCCTCACGACAACCTGTAGCAGCCTGCGTTGGGGCGCGAAGCGGACCTGATTTTTCAAACCGGTATCACGGTGCCTGGACAGCGACTGCTTCGGTCGAGCGCGCCCCCGGAGCAAACGCAGGCTGCGCCAGCTGCTACAGGGATTTGGGTGTATCTGGTGCAGTCTAGTTACAACCCCCGCACATCCCGATCTTCAATCGGCCGGCTCTGGCGCAGACGCTTGCCGCCCAACACCACCCAGTCGATCAGGCGGAACAGGCATTCGATTCCGAACGACAGCAGCAAGGCGCCGCTCATGCCCCAGATCATCGCTTCCGGGGTCAGCAGAATCTGGTAGCTGTAGCCATTCCAGGTTTCCTTGCGGATATCCGGGTCGGCGGCCAGGGCCACTTGCAGGACGCGGATATACCACGGGCCCTGCATGGCCTGAAACTGTTTATCGAGGGCGATCTGGCGGGTGAGCAAGGTGCTCAGGCTGTCGGCGTCGCTGCGAAAAATCGGGTCTTCGCTGGCGCGGTAATGCGCGACCAGTGCCTGCATGTCGCCTTTGAAGAACTGATTGGCGGTGCCTTGAAAACCGCTCAAGCCGGTCTGCGCCTCAATCAGATGGGCTTCGACCCGCTTGGCGTAATCGCTGATAAAACCCGGCACTTGCACGCCGATCAACAGGCCCGCCGCGAACAACACCAGTCGTACATAACTGAGCAACATCGGGACGGTCCTTATTCGGTCTTGCCCTGGCTGACGCATTCACCGCGTCGCCACAGGCTCCATTGGCCCGGTTCGTAACGGGTCCAGGTTTCGTTTTCGGTCAAGGGTTCGGTGGCAATCACGGTCACCACGTCGTTGGGCGTGGTTTCGGCCTGGAAGTCGACGATCACATCGACATCTTTCAAGCGCGCCGGGCCAAACGGTGCGCGGCGGGTAATCTGGGCAAGTTTGGTCGAGCAGTAACAAAACAGCCAGTCGCCATCACTGAGCAGGCAGTTGAAGACGCCTTTATTGCGATACTCGGCGCAGGCGGCGACCAGGTCGGGCAACAGTGCTTCGACGTCGACCGGTTCAGGAAAGGCGGCGCGCACGCGGTTAAGCAAGTCACAGAACGCCGCTTCGCTGTCGGTATCGCCCACGGGACGGTAAAAGCTGGTGATCGGTTGAAAATCCGCCAGTTGGCCGTTGTGGGCGAAACACCAGTTGCGTCCCCACAGCTCGCGGACGAACGGGTGAGTATTGGACAGGCAGACCTTGCCGACGTTGGCCTGGCGGATGTGCCCGATGACCACTTCGCTCTTGATCGGATAGCGTTGCACCAGATTCGCCACTTCAGACTCGCAGCTCGCTGCCGGATCCTGAAACAAGCGCAATCCGCGACCTTCATAGAACGCGATACCCCAACCGTCACGGTGCGGACCGGTACGCCCGCCGCGCTGCATCAGCCCGGTGAAGCTGAACACGATATCGGTCGGGACATTGGCGCTCATGCCCAATAACTCACACATGCTCGGTCTCTCGATGAAAAGCTGGGGCCAGTGTTACAAACGCGGTTCGACCCGCATACGCTGAGGGTTGCTCGGTACCGGTGGACGGCCGTATCGATCATCCCCGGCACCGCCGAACAGATGCTCGTCTTCAGGTTCTTCCGCCCGGGCAGCTTCCCGGGCAGCGGCGGCCTGTTCCTTGCGAGCGTTGGCGGCGCGTTCGATAGGGAAGCGGATAGCCACGAAGATGAGGTAGAGGGCGAAGGCGATCATCCCGTACATGAACAGGTCGGAAATCGCCCGCCAGGCGTTATTACCGACTTTGAACATCAGGTCGAGGGCGGTAATGGCGATCGCCGGTGCAACTTTTTCCTTCACGGGATCAATAATGGTCGGGCTGAACAGCAACACGGCCACCAGCAGCCGCAGCGGCTCGCGTAGCCAGCGCCACATCCAGCGGGTCAGGCGCAACCACACCAACAGGCAGCCTATAGCGGCGAAGGCGTAGAGGCCCCAAGCGATCAGATAGTCGTTCTCGGTCATGGTGTCCATGGCAAGGGAGGCAAAGAGGCGCTTATAGTAACGACTTTTCACCCATCAGGCTTGTCCATGTAGGAGCACAGCTTGCTCGCGATGGCGCCAGTCCAGTCGACATCGACTGTGGATGCCAGCGCTGCAGGGCAGCAGACCTTCCTGCAGAAACCTATTCCGTACTTCGTTCGAGAGCCCTTCATGCCCCTATCCGCCAACGTTTCCGATGCACCCCTAGCCCACAGGGCTGAAGGTTCCGACCCGTATGCCTGGTTGCAGGAGCGGGACACCGACGCGGTGCTCGACTACTTGAAGGCTGAGAACCGCTATCAGGAAGCGCAGACCGCCGATCAGGCCGGGCTGCGTGAAACCCTGTTCGAAGAAATCAAGGGCCGGATCCTCGAGACCGACCTGTCCCTGCCCTCCCCGTGGGGCCCGTATCTGTACTACACCCGCACCACCGCCGGCGACGAGTACGCGCGCCATTACCGCTGCCCGCGCCCGGCCGATGACGGCCTGCAGCTGGATGAAAGCCAGGAACAGCTGCTGCTGGACCCGAACGAACTGGCCAACGGCGGTTTCTTCTCTCTTGGGGCGTTCAGCATCAGCCCGGACCACCAGCGCCTGGCCTACAGCATCGATTCCACAGGTGATGAGGTGTACACGCTGTTCGTGAAGGAACTGTCCAGCGGACGGGTCAGTGAACTGGAATTCCAGGACTGCGATGGCAGCATGACCTGGGCCAACGACAGCCTGACGCTGTTTTTCGGCGAACTGGACGACACCCATCGCCCGCACAAGCTGTTCCGCTATCGACTGGATGGCACTGCGGCCGAAGAAGTGTTCCATGAGCCGGACGGTCGATTCTTCCTCCATTGCTACCGCTCGAGTTCCGAGCTGCAATTGCTGCTGGCATTGGGCAGCAAGACCACCAGTGAAGTGTGGGTCCTCGACGCCGCGCAGCCCCAGCAAGCGTTCACCTGTGTTGCACCGCGCGTGGACGATCATGAATACGATGTCGATCACGGCGCGCTCGACGGTGAATGGACCTGGTTCATTCGCACCAACCGCGACGGGATCAACTTCGCGCTGTATCGCGCCGTCGATACCGGCGTTGCGCCGACCGAGGCCGATTGGCAGAAACTGATCCCGCACAGCGATACCACGATGATCGACGGCATGAGCCTCAACGCGGGGGCTTTGACCCTGAGCCTGCGCGAAGGCGGTTTGCCCATCATCGAGGTGCACCCGCAAGACCTGCCAAGCTACCGCGTCAATCTGCCGGATGCGGCCTACAGCCTGCATGTACAGAACAGCCTGGAGTTCGTCAGCGAGCGCATCCGCCTGCGCTATGAAGCGTTGAACCGGCCAGCGCAAATCCGCCAGCTGGAATTGGCAAATGGCGAGCAGAAAGTCCTCAAGCAAACCCCGGTACTGGGTCCGTTCGATGCCGATGCCTACGTCAGTCAGCGCCTATGGGCGACCGCGCCGGACGGGACGCAAGTGCCCATCAGCCTGGTGGTCAAACGCGAAGCACTGGGCAAACCGACACCGCTCTATCTCTATGGCTATGGTGCTTACGGCGAAAGTCTCGACCCTTGGTTCTCCCACGCACGCCTGAGCCTGCTGGATCGCGGCGTGGCGTTTGCGATTGCGCATGTGCGCGGCGGCGGTGAACTGGGTGAAGCCTGGTATCGCGCAGGCAAGCAGGAACACAAGCACAACACCTTCAGCGACTTCATCGCGTGTGCCGAACACTTGATCGCCAACGGCTACACCACCGCCCCGCAACTGGCGATCAGTGGCGGCAGCGCGGGTGGCTTGTTGATCGGTGCGGTGCTCAATCAGCGTCCGGATCTGTTCGGCGCGGCGATTGCTGAAGTGCCGTTCGTCGACGTGCTGAACACGATGCTCGACCCGGACCTGCCGCTGACCGTCACCGAATACGACGAGTGGGGCAATCCCGAAGAGCCGGAGGTGTACGAGCGAATCAAGGCTTACGCTCCGTATGAAAACGTCACTGCCCAAGCTTACCCGGCGACACTGGTGATCGCCGGCTACAACGACAGCCGCGTGCAGTATTGGGAAGCGGCCAAATGGGTAGCCAAGCTGCGAGCGACCAAAACCGACACGAATCCGCTGTTGCTCAAGACCGAACTGGGCGCCGGGCATGGCGGGATGAGCGGTCGTTATCAGGGACTGCGTGACGTCGCGCTGGAATACGCATTTGTCTTCAAGGTGTTGGGGATTGCCTGAGTAGCAGGCCCTGCCGGACGTACCCCTGTAGCAGCTGGCGCAGCCTGCGTCCCTGTGGCGAGGGGATTTATCCCCGTTCGGCTGCGCAGCAGTCGTATAGATTTTGGGGCCGCTGCGCGACCCAGCGGGGATAAATCCCCTCGCCACAGGTTCGCAGGCTTCGCCAGCTGCTACAGGGTTGTGGTATTCAGCATCATCGGTGTCGGCCAGGCCTGAA
This sequence comes from Pseudomonas sp. MDV22-iso1, assembly GCF_058145095.1. Taxonomy (NCBI): domain Bacteria; kingdom Pseudomonadati; phylum Pseudomonadota; class Gammaproteobacteria; order Pseudomonadales; family Pseudomonadaceae; genus Pseudomonas; species Pseudomonas sp. MDV22-iso1. Next base: position 93,870 of record NZ_JBYVMF010000001.1, on the reverse strand, counting down.
CCCGCAATAAAACCCGATAAAGACACAACGACATGTCAGAAAACACTCAGTTGAACAACGAAATCCGCTATTGGCTGATGGATTGCGGCCTCTTCGATCACTTGCTGCCAGCGGACTTCGCGGCGGCGTCCGGCTACTTCAGCATCAGCACCGTCCCCGAGGGCGAAGTGATTTTCCACGAAGGCGATGCCGGCAGCTTCATGTGCATCATCCACAGCGGCCAGGTGGCCGTGCAGAAGACCAACAGTGACGGGCAAGCCGTGACCATGGCCACCCTGCGCAGCGGCCGGGCGTTCGGCGAAATGGCCGTGCTGGATGGCGAACGCCGCTCGGCCAGTTGCGTGGCGGCGAGCAACTGCCAGTTGCTCAACCTGGGCAAGGATTCGCTGGAGAAGATGCTCAACGATTCGCCAAAAATCGCCGCCAAGATCATCCGCGCCCTTGCCGTTTCGCTTTCCAAACGCCTGCGCATGGCGGATGGACAACTGCTGTCCCAGCAAATTTAACCGCCAGGGGATTTAATCCTGGTGTTGTTCTGCTCAAGGCCCGGCAAGGTCTGGTCCTTGGGCGGATTGGGCATTTCAATCCGCGGCAACAAGGGCGCGCTGCCACTGCCAGGACCGGCCCTCGGCACACTGGTCGGGGTAATCTGCGGGTACGGTGTCGGTGTCGCGGTGCCGGGTGAACCGGACATCGGCGCGGGACTGGTGGGAATGACTTGCAGTTCCTGGGCCTGCACTGCAGGAATCGAGAGCGCGGCCAAGGCAATGACCGTTAGAATGGTGCGCTTCATCAATGGCTCCGTTAGCCTTGTTGTCTATTTGCAGGCTACTCCCAACTGCGCGTGTTTGCCCTCCCCAATACCCAATCTTCTCAAGAGAGCCTCATGAAACGTTTCGTACTGCTCGACACCACTCCGATTCCTGAAAATGGCGGTGCCCTGTGCCTGTTCGAATACGGTGAGGATTTCGTCATCAAGATCCAGGGCGGCGATGGCGGGCAGCTGATGAATACCCGCATGCATGGTTCTGAAGATGCCCTAGCGGAGATTCCTTGCCGCAAGGTTGCCGGCCGGCCGGACTCGCGGGTATTGATCGGTGGCCTGGGCATGGGCTTCACCCTCGCCTCGGCCCTCAAGCACCTGGGCAAAACCGCGCAAGTGGTCGTGGCCGAACTGGTGCCCGGTGTCGTTGAATGGAACCGCGGACCGCTCGGCGAAAAGGCCGGCAACCCGCTGCTCGACCCGCGCACCGTCATCCGTATGGAAGACGTGGCCAAAGTCCTGCAAGCCGAACCCCAGGGCTTTGACGCGATCATGCTCGACGTCGACAACGGCCCTGAAGGCCTGACTCAAAAAGCCAACAGCTGGCTGTATTCCGCGGGTGGACTGAGCGCGTGCGCCAAAGCACTGCGCCCTAAAGGCGTGCTGGCCGTCTGGTCGGCGAGTGCCGATCGGCAGTTTTCCGACAAACTGAAAAAAGCCGGCTTCAAGGCCGAGGAAGTGCAGGTCTTCGCCCACGGAAACAAAGGCACCCGCCATACCATCTGGATTGCCGAGAAGCTCAAGGGCTGAGCTAAACTCCCTCTATAACCGTCATTAGTCTTTTACAAAGGTGAACCCATGAGTTCGTCAACGCCTCCAACCAACACGTCGAAGTTGGACCGCATCCTTGCCGATAACCAGCGCGACAAGGAAATGGGTTACCGCGACAAGGCTCTGAAGATGTACCCGCACGTGTGCGGCCGCTGCGCCCGTGAGTTTTCCGGCAAGCGCCTGAGCGAACTGACCGTGCATCACCGCGACCATAACCATGACAACAACCCGCAGGATGGTTCGAACTGGGAGTTGTTGTGCCTGTATTGCCACGATAACGAGCACTCGCGCTACACCGACCAGCAGTATTTCAGCGAGGGGTCGTTGGGTTCGCCGAAGATTGCCAAGGCGACGCATAACCCGTTTGCTGCTTTGGCCGGGTTGATGAAGAAGGAAGATTAATATCTCCAGTGCCTCGGCGGGCACTATCGCGAGCAGGCTCGCTCCTACATGTATTGATGTCGTACACAAACTCTGTGCTCGATAGTTGAACCTGTGGAAGTGAGCCTGCTCCGGGAGGCGTTCCGACGATAACGGTCTTCCATACACCGCCAATCTCAAACCAAACACCCCTCCCCCAATCCCCGTATAATCGCCGTTTTTTCCCCGAAGGCACCCCGCTCGTGGCAGACAAACGGTACAGCTGCATTGGTTTGTATAACCCCAAATCACCGGAAAACGTCGGTTCGGTCATGCGCGCCGCCGGCTGCTATGGCGTGGCCTCAGTGTTCTACACCGGCAAGCGTTATGAACGCGCCGCCGACTTCGTGACCGACACCAAGCGCGTGCACTACGACATCCCGCTGATCGGCATCGATGACCTGAAGAAAATCCTGCCGCTCAATTGCGTACCGGTCGCCGTGGAACTGGTTGAAGGCGCCCGTCCGCTGCCCGAGTACACGCACCCGGACCGTGCGCTGTACATCTTCGGTCCGGAGGACGGCTCGCTGGATAAAGAGATTCGCGACTGGTGCGAAGACGTGGTGTACATCCCGACTACCGGCTGCATGAACCTCGCCGCCACGGTCAACGTCGTGCTCTACGACCGCATGGCCAAGGGCCTGAATACCCGCTCGGGGCCGAAATTCCGCTGAATCGCCGCACATCCAATGGAACAAGCCGGCCGCTTCGGCAGTCAGCTTAATTATCTATTCTTGAAGCAGCCATTTCCGCCAGGAGACAGATCATGAGCGAACTCAAACGCGTAGAACGCATCGAATCCACCCCGTTCCAGACCTACCCGGACCAGAACGTCCATGGCTGGGAGCGCATCGGTTCCCTCGCCGGTGGTGTCGTGATGATGGGCAAAGGCCTGCGCCGTGGCGGTATTTTCGGTTTGATTCAAGTGGCGATTGGCGGCGTGGCGCTGGCACGTGGCATTACCGGGCACAGTTCGGCCAAGAGCCTGCTGGAAAAAAGCCGTCAGGACATGAACAACGTGCGGGCGAAGATTGAGCGGGCCGGGGAAGAGTTGAGCCGATTGAAGGCGAATGCCGAGGCAGCGACCAACACCGCGACGGTGACCGGGAATGATTCGTTGAAATCCCCTAAAACCGGGGTTTGATTTTTTAAGATCAAAAGATCGCAGCCTGCGGCAGCGCCTACAGAGGTCTCGAGTACACCCTGTAGGAGCTGCCGCAGGCTGCGATCTTTTGGTTTTTACTCAAGCAACTCGCTATCGAGGACCTTGGAAGGTTCGCCGATGACGCTTTCGGCAAGTTGCACAAATTCCCTGGTGTCGACACTCTCCAGACGCATCGCCCCGCGCAGCACGTCATCCAGCGACCGCTTGTTACGCGTCTTGATTCGGATCTCCTGATCCAGCTCACTCAGCAACAACACCGCTTTGCCAACCTGAGCCGAATTAATCTGTTCACCCCGCAAGGTCGAGACTTTCTGGCCATCCCTGGCCAATTTCTGCTGCAAGCTCGCATACCGTTCATCACTCATGCCCCCGGCACGCCGCACCAGTTCGATGGCGTAATACTCGGCAAACCCTTCGCCGATCCAGTCGCTGCGCTGCTTGTCGTTGATGCGTCCGAACACCTGAGCCAACTCGCGCACCAGCGCACTCGAGCCATTTTCGCTGACCAGCGGCAAACGCGTGTTCAGGTAGATCGACTCCCGCGCGGCAAGGCTGCCGCGCCACATCGGGTCGTTCGCGCCGACGATCAGCAGTTTGGTGGGATGACGGGGAAATACAGCCTGTACCTGCGGCCAAACAAACGTCAGCAACGTCAGCACATCCATACGCCGCATGCCCTGCCCCTGAGGCGAAGCAACCGTCACTTCGGTTTCCCCCAGTCGTGTGCGGCGCGTGCCGAGGTGGCCGGCGAGCATCCAGCCCGTGGGTCGGTCAAACAGCCGGGAGACGTTATCGATGCGGAATTTGTTTTTGCCAATCCTGGGCCAGGAGGTTTCTACACTTTTCCAGCCGTTGGGTAATTCGAATTCAAGGCGTGAAACCAGTTCGATACCGTCCTGCTGATCGAGCATCGCGGCGGGTACCAGATCATCGCCGCGCATCAGTGCCCAGGTCGGCGTCATGCGTGTGTCGAAGCTGCCACTCTTGCGCCCGTGGCTGATGCGCACGCGGTAGGTCAGGCTGGCCTTTTCCGCAATGGGGCGCCAGACGCCACGCGTGTGCTTGCCTGGGCTGAGCTGCCACTGGCCGTCGGCCTTGAAATCGCTGTAATGGCTGCCATCACCGAGATCGAAATCCAGACTGCGAACCGCCGAGCCTTGGGCCAGGGTCAACCGCACCTCCGCCTGATCACTTTGCGGCAACAGGCGTACGTGATAATCCAGATCGACCTTCTTCGCCGCCCACACGGACGAACTCAGGGCCAGTAGCCCAACCGCCAACGCCAGCCGCAATCCCACAGCCATACACACTCCGTCGTGAAAGGTTAAAACGTCCGGCGCTTGACCTTACCCTGCGCGAAAAATCAGATGGTCTTCCCAATCGTCCTCGGCCACGCTGCCTTCGGCGAGCATGCGTCCCGATTGTGAAATTCGTTCGTGGTGCACCGCATCGCGATCACCGCTCACCAGGTGATGCCAGAATGGCAGGTCCTTGCCTTCACTGACCAGGCGATAACCGCAAGTGGGCGGTAGCCATTTGAACTCGTCGGCCTTGCCCGGTGTGAGCTGGATGCAGTCCGGCACCGACTCACGGCGATTGGGGTAATCGCTGCACTGGCAGGTTTTCAGATCCAGCAGTTTGCAGGCGATTCGGGTGTAATAAACGCTGTTGTCGTCTTCGTCTTCGAGCTTTTGCAGGCAGCACAGGCCACAACCGTCGCACAGCGATTCCCATTCCTGCTGATCGAGTTGATCGAGGGTTTTGTGTTTCCAGAACGGTTCGACGGGGGTGGCCATGGGTTCGAGCATCGACATCAGGTGGTGAAAAGGCCGCCAGTCTAGTGCGCGCAGCCCCTCGGGCCAAGCATTGGCGACTGCCGGTAGATCTGGACTTGTCAGCCAGGGCGCCGCCAAGTAGTTTTGCCAATCGCATCGAGCCAGATCTGCGTGCCATTAACGCCCGACCGCGTTGCATTCAGATGAAGTGCCAGGCTCACGAAAAACCTCATCGCCCAGCCCAACTGCGCCCGCCGGTTTTCATTCGATTTTCTGACTCACACGTAGCAAGGAATCTCTGCATGAGTAACAACCCTCGCGTTGCCGATTACGTCATCCACCCACAGTTCACTGATCGCTGGTCGCCCCGTGCCTTTACCGGCGAAGCCATTCCTGAAGAAACCCTGCTGAGCTTCTTCGAAGCCGCTCGCTGGGCGCCGTCGGCTTACAACTCTCAGCCGTGGCGGTTTCTGTACGCCCGTCGCGACACGCCAAACTGGGAGCGTTATCTGGGTCTGCTGAACGAATTCAACCGGGGTTGGGCGCAACATGCGTCGGCACTGGTGATTGTCATCTCGAAAACCACCTTTACCGCCCCGGGCGCTGCCGAAGAAACGCCAGCCTTGTGGCACACCTTCGACACCGGTTCGGCCTGGGGCCATCTGGCGCTGCAGGCGAGCATCAGCGGCTGGCACACCCACGGCATGGCCGGGTTTGATCAGGAGCTGACCCGCAAGGAGCTGAACATTCCCGAGGGATATGCGCTGCATGCGGCGGTGGCGGTGGGCAAACTGGGGGACAAGTCGACCCTGGCGGACTACCTGCAAGCGCGTGAAGTACCGAGCCCGCGTCGTCCGTTGAGCGAGCTGGTTGCCGAGGGTGATTTCACGCTTTAAAAACAAAAGATCGCAGCCTTCGGTGTAGTGGTTCAGTTTTTTTAAACCATCCTGTAGGAGCTGCCGAAGGCTGCGATCTTTTCGGGTGCAATTCAATACCCGCGATTGAAATCCACTTCCCCGCGCAACGCTTCGCCCGCCTGGTACGCCCGCAGGTTTTCGACAAACAGATTCACCATCATCGAAGGCGAAGTCGGTGCCGAGCTGTGCCCGGTCAGCAACAACCCCCACGCCGTCCAGAACGGATGACGTTGCGGCAGCGGTTCCTGACGGCAGACATCGATCACGGCGCCGGCCAGATGCCCTTCTTTCAACGCTTCCACCAGGTCTGCATCGACCACCGCCACGCCGCGTCCAACGTTGATGAACAATCCGGTCGGCTTGAACAGCTTGAACAGCGCAGCGTCGTACAGGTCGTGGGTATTGGGGGTGTTTGGCAGCAGGTTGATCACGTAATCCACTTCACCGACCAGGCGCGGCAAGTCCGCCAGCACGCCCACTTGCTTGAACGGGGCCTGCTCGCGAGCTTCGCTGGCGATGCCGTAGAGCTCCACACCAAACGGCTGCAGAAATTGCGCCACCGTCTGGCCGATGTCGCCCGTACCGACGATCAATACCTTGCGACCTGCCAGGCTCTGGCCCTGGCGGTTATCCCACTTGCGCTCGACCTGGCTGACCAGTCGCGGCAGCACTTCACGCTCGTGGCCGAGCATGTAGGTGAGGACGTATTCGGCCATGACCTGACCAAAAATCCCTACCGCGCGAGTCAGGCGATAGTGGCGTGGCAAACCGTCGGCCAGCAACGGCGTGATGCCCGCCCAGGTCGATTGCAGCCATTGAGGTTCATGCCCCTGACGCAACAGGGTGGCCAGCAGATCCGGCTGTCCGAGCCAGATCGGGCAATCCGCCGCCAGGCTGGCCAGTTCGGCAGAATCGCCACTGGTCAATACTTCCAGCTCAGGCGCAGCCTGACGCAACAGTTGGGCATACACGGGGTGGTCGTGTTCAGCAATCAGAACGCGCATGGTTCAAACCTTTCAAAAGCAGCGCAGACGACCGTCGGCGGAGTCGTGCTCCGTCATCGCGGCCATCGGCAAGAATTCAGTTCCAGTCTTTCAAGAGAGGGCGCGTCACAGGTGATGTGAAGCGCCCCAGCCGATCACATCGGATCGTTGCGTCGCAGCAACTCTTCCGGCAGGTGTTCGATGTACTCGTCTTCGGCCGGCGGCATCTGCAGGTGGTAACCCTGCTTCTCGAGATTCTCCAGGACCACGGTGATGTCCTCGCGCGACAATTTGCGCTCGGGGGTCAGCACCAGGTCGAACGCATGATGGGGTTTGCCGAAGGCGGCCATCAGCGATTCCGGGACACGCTCCAGTGCATCGCTTTTGAGCACATAGAGGTACATCTCGTTTTTCTTCAGGCTTCGGTAGATGGAGCAAATACGTTTCAAGGCTGTTCTCCGGGGGTGGCCAGGCTGTCGAGCAGCGCTTGGCCCATCAATTCGCGGCGCCAGCCACGCAGCGAATCAGGCAATTGGTAAGGACCATTGGGGTAGCCGCTCTTGAGCAGCGCTTCCAGGGTTTTCTTGCGCAGCATCAATTCCGGCGCGATGTTCAGGCGCTCGGCTTCAGCCTGACCGATCGCCCGCAGCTGCTTGATCAGCGCAGCAGCATCCACCGGCAACGGCTCAGGCACGGCGGGCGGCCATTGATCAGGCGACACACTGCCAAAGCGCTTGATCAGATCAAGCAGAAACTCGCCATCCTGACGCACGGTACGCGGGTGCATGTCTTCGATTTTCCCCAGGGCACCGAGGCTATCCGGCTGGGTACGCGCCAATGGCCACAGGGAATGCTCGCGGACGATACGGTTGCGCGGCAGATCGCGGGCGCGGGCTTCGCGCTCACGCCAGGCGCACAGTTCACGCAATACCGCGAGTTGGGCGCGGGACAGCTTCCAGGCCAGCTTCGCTTCGCGATAGAGCTCGTACGGGTCCACCTCGCGACGCAGGTTGGCGACCAGTTCAGCGCCGTCTTCCAGCACCCAGTTGTACTTGTCGTCAGACAGCTTCGGACGCATGCGTACGAAAACTTCCGCCAAGTGCAGGGCATCTTCGGCGGCGTAGCTGATCTGCGTGTCGGAAAGCGGGCGTTGCAGCCAGTCGGAACGGGTTTCGCCCTTGGGCAGGTCGATACCGAGCACTTCCTGCACCAACCGCGAATAGCCCATGGAGAACCCGAGGTTCAGGTACGCGGCGGCCAGCTGGGTGTCGAACAGCGGAGCCGGCAGACTGCCGGTCAGGCGCAGCAACACTTCGAGGTCTTCACTGCACGCGTGAACGACTTTGACCACGGCCGGGTTTTCCAGCAACGCGGCCAGCGGCTGCCAGTTGTCGATGGTCAGCGGGTCAATCAGGTAAGCGCGTACGCCATCACCGATCTGCAGCAGGCCTGCAATCGGATAAAAGGTGTCGACCCGCATGAATTCGGTGTCGAGGGCAACGAATGGCAGTTTCTGCCACTCGGCGCAAAACTGACCGAGGCTATCGTTGTCGCGAATCCAGTGAATATCGATGGCCACACGGCTCTCCCTTGAAGAATGGCGCGCAGTATATATCGCGACCGGCGATTTCCGCGCATCCACTGAACAAGAGCTTTAGCGAAAAGACGCACCTGGCAGCAAGAAATGTCTGACAGGCGGGCGTTAACTAGCCTTACGAAGTACGTAGACCCGCATCCCCATGCAACCGGGCAGATAGTCCTGATGACTGAGGATGCGCAAACCGGCTTCCTTGAACTGGGCTTCTACCTCGGCCCGACTGACCGATCCTTGTGCGGGTGAGACCTGCGAGCGGGACCGCAGCCCCTTGAATAGGGCTTCGACCCGCACCGCGACAATGACCGTATCGCGACCGACCCGATGAAACTCCTTGAGCATGGCCAACCGATACTCGGCACCGTCGATGTGCTGAAACAGTTGCATGCAAAAAATGCTGTCGACCGCGTTCGCTGACAAGCCGATCGAAAACGCAGAACTCTGAAACGTCTTGATCCGTTTGAGCACGTCGTGCGGATGATGGGTCTGGGCGTGATTGAGCATGTCCTGGGACGGATCGCAGGCAAGAATCACCCGGTTGGCATGTTCGGCCAACACTGGCCAGAACCGCCCCGCACCGCAGGCCACATCCAGGATCAACCCCGGTTCGCCCGCCACTTTCAACGCGTGACGCACCAGTTGCTCCGAGCGCCAGAACGTCAAACGCTCCGCCAGACCACGCGGTTGCGCCTGTCGGCAGACGCGGGCATGTTCCTGGTCGTAGCGCCGGGCGAACTCAAGCTCGACAGCAGAGGGTGGCAACGCGGACATGTGCATGACTCTTCGGGAAATAAGTACCGGCCGCCGATTAGCGGCCGTCGCGTGAAAAAAGGTCGAGCACTTACTCTTTGGCCAGCACGCCATCGATCACGGCGCCGCGGCAACCGGCGAACATATCCAGGTCCTGGTTGTAGACCTTACTGCTGACCTCCAGTAACCCGAGCATCGAATGAAACAGGTTGTCCTGGCTCAAGGGTTTTTCCCGACTCAGTTGCAGGCAATGGGTATCTACCGAGAACGACTTTTGATAACTGTCGGAGAACCAGGCCAGCATGGCCACGCGCTTCTGTTGTTCCGGCGCCAGCATGTAAGGCGTGCCGTGAAGGAACAGGTTGTACTCGCCCAGGGACTCTCCGTGGTCCGACAGGTAGAGCATGGCGGTGTCCACTTTGTCCTGGTTGCTACGCAGCACATCAATCAGTGACGACAGCACATGGTCGGTATAGACCAGCGTGTTGTCGTACCCGTTCACGATACTTTCGCGACTGCAATTGTTCAGCGCATTGCTTTCACAAACCGGTGTGAAGCGTTCGTACTCTTTCGGATAGCGCTTGAAGTATTCCGGACCGTGACTGCCCATCTGGTGAAGGACCAGCACGGTGTCCTTGTCCAGGTTGTCGATGAAATGCTGCAGACCCTGCAGCAGAATCTCGTCGCGACACTCGCTATTGGCGCACAGCACCGGGTCTTTCAGTTTGCTCACATCGTCAAGGGTGACGCGGTCGCACGTACCCTTGCAGCCGGATTGATTGTCACGCCAGATCACGTCAAGGCCCGCCCGTTTGAGCACGTCCAGCAGGCCTTCCTCGTTTTTCGCCTTGCCGGCGTTGTAGCCCTTGCGACCCATATTGGAAAACATGCAGGGCACCGAAACGGCTGTTTCCGTACCGCAGGAATGCACATCGGTGAAAGCAATCAGACCTGGCTCTTTATCCAGTTTTGGTGTGGTATCGCGGTCGTAACCCAGGATGCCGAAGTTTTCCGCACGAGCACTTTCACCCACCACCAGCACGGTCAGGGATTTGCGCCCATGGGTCTCCCAGGCCGGGTTGCGCTGGGCGTCTTCGCCGATCTTGACGAAGGGTTGCCGAGCCGACACGACTTGCTCGCGCAGAAAGCCCACTGACGCACCAATGTAGTTACTCGGTACGACCATCAGGCGCAATTCATGGTGATTGCGAAACAGCGAGGACAGGCCTTGGTAGTTAATCAGAGCGATACCGCCGATGACGGCAATCGACGCAACGCTGACCAGCACTTTGCTGACTAACTCACGGTGCCAACGACGGTAATCAACCGGAACTTTCCATAACAACCAGGACGGTAAAACACCGAGTAAGAATATATAAACCAGCAACTTTATTGACAGTAAGTCACGCACTTCCGTGGCGTTGGTTTGTGCAAAGTTACGCAGCATACCGATGTCCATCAGTACGCCATATTGGTTCATGAAATAAGCCACGCCGGCACTGCACATAAAAATCAGCGTCAACACGGGCTTCAATACCGGCCTAAAGGCCAGCAGGGTCAATACAATGTTGAAAGCCGCCAGGATCATCACCCCGAACGCCACGCGCATGACGATGCCCTTACCGTCTGAGGTGGTGATGTCGAACAGGTGCTGCCAGAGCACGACATTGCAAGCCGTTAACAAAAACGCGCTGGCAATCAGAGTCACCCACTCGGGGCGAACGGCTTTTAACTTCAACATGATGGTTGGCTGTTCCTGAAAGAAGTGCCTGCGGTAAATGTGAAAATTTCATTTATCGCGACAGCACCAACTTTAGGCAGCCAACCATCAATTTTTTGTGAAAAAGAAGCCAACAATTAGTTGGCTGATGGCACTAGGCCAAAACTTTTAACTTATTTGAGAATTGTTCAGCTTCTGTTCAGGCCTGGTGCAAGTACCAACGCCAATCCTGCTCCCCTACCTCGCCCATGAACTGCCGATACTCGGCACGTTTCACCGCCAGGTAAACACCGAGGAACTCGCCGCCGAAGGCTTCACGGGCCCACGTCGAACCTTCGAGTGCCCGCAAGGTGGTCAGCCAATCGGTCGGCAGCAGTTCCGTCGCCTGGGCGTAACCGTTGCCCTCCACTGGCGCACCTGGGTCGAGTTGTTCACGAATGCCACGATGAATACCGGCCAGAATCGCTGCAGCGGCCAGGTAAGGGTTGGCGTCGGCGCCACAGATGCGGTGCTCAATGTGGCGCGAGAACGCTGGTCCGCCGGGCACGCGCAAACTGACGGTGCGGTTGTCCACGCCCCAGGTGGCCGCCAGCGGCGCATAGCTGTTGGTCTGGAAGCGGCGGTAAGAGTTGGCGTTGGGGCAAAACAACAGCAGCGAGTCGAGCAAGGTACTGAGCATCCCGCCAACCGCGTGTTTAAGCAGCGGCGTGCCGTCGGGGGCTTCGCTGGCGAACAGGTTGTTCCCGTCCTTGTCCGCCAGACTGACGTGCATGTGCATGCCAGTGCCAGCAAGGTCATCGAAGGGTTTGGCCATGAAGCACGCTGTCATCCCGTGCTTGTGCGCGACGCCCTTGACCAGTCGTTTGTAACGCACCGCTTCGTCCATCGCCTGTAACGCGTCGGTGCGGTGTTCGAGGGTAATTTCCACTTGCCCCGGCGCGTACTCGGAGATTGCCGTGCGGGCGGGAATGCCCTGGAGTTTGCAGGCACTGTAGAGGTCGGCCAGGAACGGCTCGATCTGCTCCAGTTCACGCAGGCCATACACCTGAGTGCTGCGCGGGCGACCACCATCGACGTCTCGCGCAGGTTGCGGACGACCGTTGCTGTCGCGTTGCTGATCCAGCAAATAGAACTCGAGTTCCGCGGCCATGACCGGGTAGTAACCGTCGGCCTGCAGGCCTTCGATGACCTTCGCCAGTAAATGACGTGGATCGGCAATGGTCGCCGGCATCCCCTCTGTCGGGTGCATGCTGACCTGCACCGCCGCCGTCGGGATCAACCGCCACGGCATGCGCGTCAAACTGCCACTGACCGGGTATGCCCGACAATCGATGTCGCCCACGTCCCACACCAGGCCAGAGTTTTCAACGTCATCGCCATTAATGGTCAGTCCCAGAATGGTGCTCGGCAACGGCCGCCCGCTGTCGTAAACCGCCAGCAGTTCATCGCGATGGAGCAACTTGCCCCGCGGGACGCCGTTGTTGTCGAGGATGAACAGCTCGAACATCTCGATATCCGGGTTCTGCTCCAGAAAGGTCAGGGCTTCTTGTTTCGTGGCGAAGGGAGTCGTGGCACTGCTCATGGACATTCTCTTTGTTTGCGTTTCAGGCGAGCGCGCAGGCTAGGCCCGGTAGATCTCGAGGAAAAGCTCAAGACCTGTAGGAAAAATCAACGGCAAACGCAAAAATCCGGTGGGCGCGCGTGACGGCAGTGCCACAGCGCCCAGAAGGCCAGATCGGATGGAAGTGTGACGGCGCAACCGTCCATAGAAGAGACCGCAGAGAACAGATAACCCGCAGCGTCACACGGGTGGTTGCGTCGTTCAATCGGCATTTGAAGAACTTCGGGTGCGGATTGGCTAAACAATCAAAAGCCACTGCGCCCTGTAGCCGCTGCCGAGCCTGCGTTATGGCGTTATGACGTTTTGGCTTTGGGGCGTCGTGGCTTTGTGTAGCAGCTGCCGAGCCTGCGAGGCTGCGTCCGGCTGCGAAGCAGTCGTAAAATCAGACGATGCGTCATTCAGGTGGATCGCGTCACCTGGGTTGCGACTGCTTCGCAGCCGGACGCAGCCTCGCAAGCTCGGCAGCTGCTACAGGTACGGTGTTGTTTTCATAGACGGTGGTGTTTTGATAGACGGTGTTTTTTTCATGGGCGGTGGTGTTTTCACGCGGGGTATTTAGTTTTTAAATAGTGGTGCGGACTTTCTGATTTGCGGCGTTTCGGCCCTCGCGCGCCTAATCGTTTCCTTTCATTCAAGGTCCGATCGATGGAACACGTTCGCGCAATCACCCGCCCCGCTGTCTTGCTGATGTTGGGCATTGTCCTCGTCGCCCTTAATCTGCGCCCTTCCATGGCCGCCATCGGTCCTCTGCTGTCAGCCATTCGCGGCGACATCGACTTGAGTTTCAGCCTGGCGTCATTACTCACCATGCTGCCGGTGATGGCGATGGGGCTGGCCATGTTCTTCGGCATCAAAGTCAGCCAGCGACTGGGCGAGCAGCGCACGGTGGTGCTGTCGTTACTGATCATCGGCCTGGCCACCGCGTCACGCCTGTTCCTCGATTCTGCGGCGCAACTGATCCTCAGCGCCGTGATTGCAGGCGTCGGTATCGCCTTGATCCAGGCGCTGATGCCGGCGCTGATCAAATCCCGTTTCCGCGATAACGTTGCCCTGTGCATGGGCCTCTACGTCACCTCGATCATGGGCGGCGCCGCCATCGCCGCCTCCTTTGCACCCTTGGTGATGGCGCGCACTGGCAGCTGGCGCATGGGCCTGGCGATCTGGGCCGTACTGGCGCTGGTGGCATTGCTGTTCTGGATTGCACAGCCCGCGCAGAGTCCTCCGCTGGAATCGAAACCCTCCAGCAATGCCCCCTTTTTCGGCAATTCCCGCGCCTGGTTACTCGCCATCTTTTTCGGCCTGGGCACGGCTTCCTACACCTGTGTGCTGGCCTGGCTGGCGCCTTATTACGTGGAAAAAGGCTGGAGCGAACAAAACGCCGGATTGCTGCTGGGATTCCTCACCGCCATGGAAGTGATATCCGGCCTGGTGACGCCCGCCATTGCCAACCGCAGTCGTGACCGACGCCTGGTGCTGGTGGTGTTGCTGGTGCTGATCATGGCCGGTTTCTGTGGACTGATCCTCACCCCGCAACACCTGAGCCTGCTGTGGCCCTGCCTGCTGGGGCTGGGTATCGGCGGGCTGTTCCCGATGAGTCTGATCGTGTCGATGGATCACCTGGCCAGCCCCCAGCGCGCGGGTGGCCTGACCGCGTTCGTACAAGGCATCGGCTACCTGATCGCCGGCCTGTCACCGCTGATCGCCGGACTGATCCGCGATCAGCTCGGCAGCTTCGAATGGGCCTGGTGGTCGCTGACCGGGGTCATGGCGTTGATGATTCTGATGGTCCTGCGTTTCGATCCGCGGCATTACGCCCGCCACATTCACTAACCGGGGGAACACCTGCATGAAACACTCTTTCGCCAGCGCCCACCTCGGCATGCTGCTCTGGGCGCTGCTGATCGCAGGCTCGTTTTCCGCGGCGGCGCAGGTCAGTCAGGCCATCGACCCGATCCTGCTCACCGCCCTGCGCCTGCTGCTCTGCGCCGTGGTGTTCCTGCCGCTGTTGCTGTTCAAGGGCGACACCGCCATGACCGCCCGAGGGCTGATCAGCCATGCCGCGCTCGGCTTGTTGCTGGCGGTGTATTTCGGTTCATTGTTCGAAGCGCTGCGCTACACCTCGGCGGTGAACACCGGAACGATGTACACCCTGGTGCCTCTGTTGACCTTGCTGTTTGAAGCCGTACTGATGCCCGACGAGCGCCAGAAACGCCAAGTACTGCCGATGCTGATATCGGCCGGCGGCGCGGTGTTGCTGGTGCTCAAAGGGTCCGGTCCCGGCGAATGGCCGTCGCTCTACGCGATGCTGGTGTATGGCGTGGGTTGCCTGGCGATGGCGCTTTACTCACCCCTGAGTCAGCGGCTCAAAGCCAACAATCTGAAGGGGCGCGGGCCGGTGGCCATGACCTTCTGGAACATGCTGTTCGGCGCCGTGTTTTTGTTGGCATTGTGCGGATTCAGCGGTGGCTGGCGTACGGCGACATTGCTGACCTTCAACGACCTTTACTGGCTCATTTACCTGGCGCTGTTCGCCACCCTCGCCACCTTCTGGCTGTTGCACCGGGCCATCGGCGTCATCGCGCCCTCCTCGGTCATTTCATACATTTACCTGAGCACACTGTTCATCACGCTCTTCCATTGGTTGTGGCTGCGTCAGTCGCCGCTGCCCCAGGAAATCGTCGGTGCAGTGCTGGTAGCCGCTGGCATGTTGGCGTTGTTGCTATCCAGCCGCCGATCACAGCTGAATTCGGACAAAGCGTTCACCTGACTCCATCGTTCCGTTAGGATCTTTCGCACAGTCATGCGCCCGCCAGTGCAGGACACGCAGCGAGAGGCAATGGATGCTCAACAGTAACGCGCTTAGAAAGCTCGACACGCAGGACTTCATGGTGTTCGTCGCCCTGTATGAGCAGAACCACGTCACCGGCGTGTCCGAAACCCTCTGCGTCAGCCAGTCGACCGTGAGCTACTGCCTGAAAAAACTGCGGGCCAGTTTCGACGACGAGATGTTCATCAACACTCGCACGGGCATGCACCCCACCTACAAAGCCGACCGCATGTACCCGCACGTGCTGAAGATCCTGGAACACATCAACCTGTGCCACGCCGGCGACGCCACCTTCGACCCGACATCGCAACCCGTCACGTTCAACCTCTGCGCACCGGAATACTTCGAGCAGTTGATCCTGCCTCGGCTGTTGAAGCGTTTTGCTTCCGCAGATTGGCCGGTGATGGTCAACATGCACAAATTCGACAGCGACATTCCGGTTGAAGCCCTGCGTAACGGCAGCCTCGACCTGGTGACGTGCTTCGGCCCGGACTTTCATCGCAGCCACGGCGACTTCAGATCCGAGACCTTGCTGGAAGATGATCTGGTGTGTGTCTTTGATAGCCGCTTGGCACGCAATGGAACGCGTTTGAGCCTGGACGAATTCGTCGAACGCCGGCATGTGTTCCCGACGCCGTGGACATCCACCACCAACATGGTCGATGGCTGGTTGGCGCAACAAGGGCAGAAACGGCAGATTGTTGCGCGGGCAAACAGCTATGGCGCGGCCTTGAAGATGATCACCGGGACGGACTTTGTGGTGACGTTGCCCCGGCGTATACAGCAGGTGCTGGCGAGTGAATCGGGATTTGCTGTCTGCGAAGCCCCGCCAGGGTTACCGGGGTTCAGCCTTGATATGCAATGGTGTCAGCGCGTGGATCAGGACAACGCCAATCGCTGGTTACGCGAGCAAATCGTTTGGGCATGCGCTGAACAACAGGCTTAGAGGGTAATCGCCGTCTTGGTATACGACTCCCGATCAATATCCAGAATCTCCACACACACCTGCACTTCCACCCCCGCCGGCCATTCACACAGATCCTGCACCACCGCCAGCAGGCTCTCGGACAATTGCAGCTTGATCTGCGGCGAACGTCCGCTGAGCAGCGCGAGCTTCACGTGCACGAACGCTCGCTCCCCCATTGCCGTGCCCACCTTGAACGTCTCGACCTTTACCGCGCGGCTTTTGATGTCGAATTCAGATGCAAACTGACCGGAACCCACCAACGTGTTGTTGAGCCGGATCAGGGCCACATCGGCGTTCAGGCCGGGCAGGTTGGCGGTGTATTCCATATGCAGGTGGGGCATGACGGTGCTCCTGAAGGGTGGCGGAAAGGTCCTACGTATATCACAGAGTTGTCCGACTCAAGGCGGGGTAGATATCAGGTCCCGATCGCTCATGAAGGTTTCCAGGCGCTTGCGCAGCCAGCGTTCGGCGGGGTCGGTGTCGACGTGGCTGAGCCATACCATCGACAGGTCCAGGGTGGGTGTCTTGAACGGGAACGGCTCTTTGAACAAGAGTCCGGATGCCGCCATGGCTTCGGCGGTGTAGTCCGGCAAACTCGCGATCAGGTCGGTGCCGGCCAGTAAGGCCGGCAGCGCGCTGTATTGCGGCACGGACAGCACAACCTGGCGGGTACGCCCGATCTCTGCCAGCCATTCATCGGCGTAGCCACTGACGTTGGCGGTGTGGGACACCAGCACATGAGGGCGTGAGCAATATTCATCGAGGGTCAGCGGTGTGTCGGAGGCATCGGCGCGCAATATGCTGGGCTGGATGTGCCGCAACAATTTGCGCTTGGCATTGGCCGGGAGGCCGCGGGTCTGGCTGATACCGACGGTGATGTCGCCGGACGCCAGCAAGTCGGGAATGCGCCAGTAATCGACATGCTGAACCACGAACACCACCTTCGGTGCTTCCTGGCGCAAGGCTCGCAACAGCGGTGGCAACAGGCCGAACTCAACGTCATCGGACAAGCCGATGCGGAAGGTCATGGTGCTGATGGCCGGGTCGAAATCGTGGGTCAGGCTCAGGGCGATCGACAGCGAATCCAGGGCTGGCGAGAGGTACTTGATCAACTCTTCCGCACGCGCCGTGGGCTCCATGCGATGACCGACGCGGATGAACAACGGGTCGTTGAACATTGCCCGCAGACGGTTGAGTGCCGAACTGATGGTCGGCTGGCCGAGAAACAGCTTCTCGGCGACTCGAGTGACGTTGCGCTCGAGCATCAATGTCTCGAACACCACCATCAGATTGATGTCGGCCTTGCGTAGCTCATTGCGATTCATCCATTGCCCCCGTCCCCAGATCATTCCGGCAGTGTAGAAAGGCGCGCCGAGGGCGTCTACGTGGACCCACCATCAATAGATCGTCAAGGTCTTCAGCCCGATCGCCAATTCGCGCGCATCCGCCCCCAATCCGAACTGTTCAGGGCTGGCCACATCGGCAAACTGCATGTTCATTTTCAAGAATCCCTGTTTTGACACCCGATCTTGTACTTCGGGTGGAAGGGGCACATCGATAATGTTGTTATCGGACTGCGTAAGCTGGGTCGTCAAGGCCGGCATGCCATTCACGCTGATGACCACACGCTGACTGGAATGCCCGGGAGGCAGGAATGCTGTCGTCTCCAGACGCAAGGACGTCACGGGCTTTGTTACCCGGAACATCACTTCAGATTCGCTTCCTTCGGACCAGGCCCCCCAGGTTTCGGAGTCATACCAGCCCCTGGACAGAAACACTCTTCCTTCACTGCCCCACGCGAATGACGTTTTTTGTTCAGGCTCAAGGATTGGAAGCAACTCGACCGGGTTTATTTGAGGGGTCTCTTTCAGGCAGGCATTGCATTGCTTCCACCCCGGAGCCAGGACTGTGAAACCGTCAATCCTGGTTAAGAGGTCCTTTGAGGTGTCAACGTTTATCGCCGCCTGGAGTAGCGCGCGATCATCGAGCAGGTACAGCGAGTCGGCGTCATACTTTCCCGTCGCCATTGCACGAGCCGTCTCCTGCTCGGTTTTCTTCCAATTGGCAGTATCCATACGGCCCAGATAAACAGCGTTCGTTGCCAGACCATGGGCGCCGGCAAATGCCGTCACTGCCATCCAGTGTGGGGAGAGGTTCTGCGGAACAATCCAGCGAATTTTCTGGTAATGGTCCGCGGCACTTTTCCAGAAGGGATCGACCATTGGCGATACCCAGGTCGAAGCAGGCTTGACCATCAGCTGTTTGCGAACGTTTACCCAACCTGCATGGGTGTCCAGAACCTGAATCAGCAACGCCAGTGACAGTAAGATGAAGGCCGTACGCGGTGTATTGGCTCTGATCACCAGAAAAATAATGGCGAAGATAATCGCGTAGTAGACCGGCCAGAACATTCGTCCCGAGGCTCGGAAAATATTGGCGACAGCGATGAGTTCCGGCGGTAATGGAAAGGTAAAGTCCAGCGCCCCCAGGGCGACGTGATTGGAAATCGAGAACAGGCTCAACCCCGCCAACGCCAGCAGCAAAACTGGCCACCGCCCCAATCGCTGAAGAAAACCGGCATGACCCTGCAGCAGACCAACCAGCGCACAGATGCCCAGCGTCAATATCCCGAGCCCCAGAAAAGCAAACGCCTCTCCATCACCGAAACCTTGAACACCGGGCAGGTCCTTCAGCAGATACGACCACTGCCCTGGGTCGATCAATGAAAGCAGGTTCAACGCATACATTCCGAAACCTTCGGAAATTGCCCCTTCGCTGCCAACCGAAAAATAGCCTGCCTGCCAGCAGCAAATGCTGACCAGCGCAAACAGCAGGAAAAACTCCGTCACTGCTGCTGGTAACGTCAGTTTTTTCTTGAGATATCCAGCTATCAGATCCGCAATCCAGATCAGTGCGACCATCGCCAGGAAGTACGCATGGATCAAGGCACACGAGGCCAGCAATGCCCCCCAGGCTAAACGGCGATGACGCAGCTGCGGATGCAGTGCCAGATAGAGCGACGCCAGCACCAGAAAATGCCCGCCCAGGGACAAATGGAACGGCAAGCGCATGATCATCGGAGGCGCAAAGAGAAACAACGCTGTGCTGACAGCGCGCAAGCCTGAGTGCGGAGAAATCAACCCCACCAGTTTCCATGCGAACCAAGCCTGCAAGACGAAACAGGCCATGAACCAGATGCCGAAATACTGGAATGGCTCCGGCAACAGCGACGCGAAGGGTTTGAACAGAAAAGCCAGCAACGGATTGGAATCAGAAAAAATGATGCCATTCCCCAATTCCAGCCCATAGGTCGGATTGAGGCCTATGGGAAAGGACCAGGGCGACTGACTGAAAAACAACCATCCCAGGTAATGAGTAGCGGGATCGCCGTTTCCAAGCCAGGCAATGTTTTGAGGATTCAAAGCTCTGGGGCCAATCACAATGAAGAAGGCCAAGACCCCTATCAACAGTGGCAATAGGGTGGTCGCCAAGCGTTTAGCGGAATCCTTCATCGATACGTCCAGAAGTTGTGCATGACAAAAGTGAATGCCGGAATGGTCAGCGCCACTGCACCGATCCCCAGCAAATAATTGAACCCGGCCATCTGCGCGGCCCAAGCCACCGACATCGCCAGCAGGAATCCTGCTCCAGAGACTGTCATGAAGCGCAGCAATGAACGGCCATGCAGTCGGGCGGAAAAGCTCCAGGTGGTGTTGATCAGGTACGACACCACAGTCGCCACGGCAAACGCCACGCCGTTGGCCAGCGGCGGCTGTGCCAGCACATAGTTGATGAACAGCACGGCAACCAGTGCGTGCAGTGCGGTCACAAACAATCCGGTGACGGCAAAGCGCAGACCGCGCTGGATCAATGCGGATTTTTCGGCTGCTGTCACGGCTTTTGCGCCAGAACGAACACCGTCAACCCCGCCAGACGGTTGCTCTTCATAAATGGCAGTTCGAGCGAGCACAGAGACTTCAACACACCATTGATCAGCGGATGGTGCTGACTGAGCTGAGAGCGAGGCGTCGAAGGTTGCGCGCCTTTGGACAGCAACCGTAGCGTCGCCGCCAGCGGAAACACAAACCCGAAGTAGTACGCGCCCTGCTTCACGGTCAACCCGGCGTCCCTGGCTACCGTCTCGAACTGGGTCAGGGTGTAGCGGCGTTTATGTTCGAGAAAATCATCGTGCCCGCTCCACAGAAACTGGAACGCCGGCACGGTCATCAGGAAACGACTGCCCGACGGGACTTTCTCGACATAGGCCTTGAGCAGTCCGACGTCGTCGTCGACGTGCTCCAAAACGTCCATCAGCAGCACCAGATCAGCATCGACGGCGTCAATCGAGCGGCGATAGTGCACCGGTTTACCGGCAGTGATAGCGTCTGAGTCGGTGTCATAGCTGATGTCCACGCACCAGGCTTCGATGGCCGCTGTATGCGTCAACAAATGATGAGTAAAAAACCCGGAACCGGCCCCCACATCGAGAATTTTCCTGACCGGCGTGCTGCCCAACCATCGGCGGGTCGCTCGGGCTTTTGAACAGTAATACCAGTGCTGGTCGATGCTTGAACCGAGGATGTCGGTTTCCTTGAGATCCATGGTCAGTCCTTGGCGTCATAGACGCGGCGCACCAGATAAACAGGGCGGCGTTTAGATTCAATGTAGGTTCTGCCCAGGTACTCACCCAGCACGCCTATGCCGATCAATTGCAAGCCGCCGAGAAAGGTGACGGCCACCATCAGCGAGGCGTAGCCCGGTACATCGACGCCGGTAAACAGCGTGCGCAGCACAATGAAAATGGCAAACGAAAATGACACCAGCGAGACGCACATCCCGAGGTAAGTCCAGACCTTGAGCGGATCAGTGCTGAAACTGGTGATGCCTTCCAGGGCGAAGTTCCACAAGCGCCATCCGTTGAATTTGCTCTCACCCGCCACTCGTTCCGGTCGCTCGTAGTCGACATGGGTGGTGCGAAACCCGACCCAGGCAAACAGGCCTTTCATGAAGCGTCGGGATTCGGGCAACGTCTGCAAGGCCTCGACCACACAACGGTCCATCAGCCGGAAATCACCGACGTTTTCCGGAAGCGGCTGCTCGGAGATTTTATTGTGCAGTCGGTAGAACCAGTTGGCCGACGTCTGCTTGGCCCAAGAGTCGTTGCGACGGCTCACACGATGGCCCAGCACGACTTCGTAACCTTCGCGCCAACGGGCGATCATCTCGAGAATGACTTCGGGAGGATCCTGCAGGTCGACGTCGATGGGCACAACGACCTGGCCGGTGACGGCCTCCAGACCGGCCGTCAACGCCGCTTCCTTGCCGAAGTTACGGCTCAGGTCGACGATGCGTATGCGTGGGTCCGTGCTCTGGCGCTGCAAGAGCAGTTCCAGGGTGGTGTCGGTGCTGCCGTCATTGACGAACACCATTTCCAGGCTCACCAGCGCCTCCGCCTTGAAGACGTCAGTGATCCGCGCAATGAACAAATCGACGGTGGCGGCTTCATTGAAAACCGGGATGACAAGCGACAGCTCCAGATGCTCGCCCAGTTGCGTTCCATGCTGATAGGTCAAGTGATTGCCCATTTTGTGATTGTTATTCAATCGAAGGCCGTCGACGGGGTCTCGACCTTCAGGAGCCGACCCGTATTAAGCAGGAGCACAAAGTGTGACGCAAGGGCGAAACAGCAGGGGTATTGGCCATTTACCGGGGGTTCGGTAACCCGAAGAGCGTCTCTTGACCGGGCAGAATCAACGCCCAGGCTGTCCATGCGGACTGGACAGCCTGGGCGTGCTCAACTCAAACAGGCAGCGGGTACAGCGCCTCATCGAACTGCGACAGACGCGGGAATGTCAGCGGTTGCTCATCGCTCAAGTGCTCCAGACGCTGTGCGTAGTCCTGCAAAAACTCCTTGCGAGCAGCGTCGCTGATGTACGGCACGTGCCAGGCCACGAACGGCTGCAGGACGTCGAAGCCGACGTACGCCAGCGTGCCGCGCAGGATCGGGCGCAGCATGTCTTCCAGCGGACCGTGAATCGCGCCGTCGCCGAACATATGCTCGCGTCCGCCCAAGGTAACGGTCACCAGCGCTTTCTTGCCGCTCAAGCCGCCCTGATCGTAGAAGCGCTTGCCGCCGTAGCAAACGCCGGACACCAGCACGCGATCGATCCAGCCCTTGAGAATCGCCGGGGTCGAGAACCAGAAAATCGGGAAGTTGAGGATCAGCAGGTCAGCCCACAGCAGCTTGTCGAGTTCCTGCTGGATGTCCGTCGCCAACGACTGGCTCTTGACGCCCAGACGTTGCTCCAGGGCATAGACCAGGTAGTCCGGGTTTTCCCGCGAGGAAAAGTCCTCGGCGCTGGCTACCGGGTTCCAGTTCATCGCGTACAGGTCACTGACCTTGACCTCATGCCCTTGGGCTTGGAGGGTGGCGACAGCCTGGTCACGCAGGGCGGCGGTGAAGGAGTTCGGCTCCGGATGAGCGTGAACGATCAGTACTTTCATGGCAGTTCCTTAAACGCTTTCAAGCTTGGTGTTGGAAGAGAGTGTGGGGGTAGCGAGCTCCGCCCGCGAGGCCAGTAACCGGTCAAGCCAGTCGGGGTCCATTTGCGGTTCGGAAGAAAACAGCAGCCCGGTGTAATCCTTGTGTGGCGGCGTGAAAATCGCGTTGCGTGAACCGTGGTCGACCACCCTGCCCCGCTGCATCACCAGCACCTCATCGGCGATCGCCCGCACGGTGGCGACGTCATGGGTGATGAACAGGTAGGAGACGCCCAATTGCTGTTGAATACGGTTGAGCAGTTTGAGCACGCCTTCGGCCACCAGTTGATCCAGCGCCGACGTCACTTCGTCGCAGATGATCAGCTGCGGATCGGCCGCCAATGCGCGGGCGATGCACACCCGTTGCTTCTGCCCGCCGGACAACTCCCGGGGTTGGCGCTCCATGAAGGTCGCCGGATCGAGTTCGATCATTTCCAGCAACTCGGCCACCCGCGCGCGCATCGCCTTGCCTTTGAGGCCCAGGTAAAACGTCAATGGTCGGCCGATGATGTCGACGATGCGCTGACGCGGATTCAACGCCGTATCGGGGATCTGGTAGATCATCTGGATGCGGCGCAGTTGCTCTTTGCTGCGCTGACGAAAGTCCGCCGGCAGCACTTCGCCGTCGTACAGCACCTGGCCTGAAGTCGGCGCCAGCAGGCCGGTGATCAGCCGTGCGGTGGAACTCTTGCCGCTGCCGGACTCGCCGATGACCGCCAGGGTCTGGCCGCGATACAGGCTCAACGAGACATCGTGCAGCACCGGTTGATGGCCGTAACTGGCGCAGCTCTTGCGCAATTCCAGCAGCGGTTTTTCCTGCTGCGGGCATGGCTTGGGTTCGGTGTGGAAACTGCGCACTGCCCACAGCGATTTGGTGTAGTCCTCTTGAGGATCGGCGAGCATGGTGCGCGTTTCGGCTTCTTCGACCAGCTTGCCGTGACGCAGGACCATGATGCGGTCGGCCATTTGCGCTACTACCGCCAGGTCGTGGCTGATGTAGATCGCCGCGCTGCCGAAGGTCGCCACGGCATCGCGAATGGCCGCCAGCACTTCAATCTGCGTGGTGACGTCGAGGGCAGTGGTCGGCTCGTCGAAGATGATCAGGTCCGGATGGCACGCCATCGCCATGGCCGTCATCACCCGCTGCAACTGCCCGCCGGAGACCTGGTGCGGATACCGCTGGCCGATCTGTTCGGGGTTGGGCAAACGCAGTACCCGATACAGCTCCACCGCTTCCGCCATGGCCTGTGCCCGGCTCATGCCGCCGTTCTTGACTGCCGTTTCGACGTGCTGGTCGATGAGTCGATGGGCCGGGTTGAACGACGCCGCCGCGCTTTGCGCCACGTAAGCGATGCGCAAGCCACGCAATTTGCGCAGGGCTTCAGGTTTGGCTTGCAGCAGGTTGATGCCATCGAAATGCACCGAGCCGCCGGTGATCCTGCAACCGTCCCGGGTGTAGCCCATGGAGGCCAGACCGAGGGTCGACTTGCCGGCACCCGACTCGCCGATCAGCCCCAGCACTTCACCTCGTTGCAGGGTCAGGTCGATGCCTTTGATCAGCGGATGCCACGCATCTTCGTAATGACCTTCGATGTGCAGATCTCGTATTTCCAGCAGCGGCTTTTCATTGTTGAGCGTGGTCATGTTCAGCACTCCTTGAGGCCGCTGGATTTATGCAGCATCCAGTCGACGACGAAGTTCACGCTGACCGTGATCAACGCCACCGCCAGGGCTGGCAGCAATGGACTGATGTCGCCGAAGGTGATCAGCACCGCGTTGTCGCGCACCATGCTGCCCCAATCGGCGGTCGGCGGTTGAATACCCAGGCCGAGAAAGGACAGCGCACTGATGAACAAGAACACAAAGCAGAATCGCAGGCCGAATTCGGCAATCAAGGGGGCGGCGGCATTGGGCAACACTTCGCGCGTCACCAGCCACCACAGACCTTCACCCCGCAGGCGCGCGGCTTCGACGAAATCCTGCACCACCACGTTCATCGCCACCGCCCGTGACAGGCGGAACACCCGAGTGGCGTCCAGCAGGGCAATCACCAGCACCAGCGACGTGGCGGTAGTGCCGACCACGCTGAGGATCAGCAAGGCGAAGATCAATTGCGGAATCGCCATCAGGATGTCCACCACCCGCGACAATCCCTGATCCACCCAACCGCCCTTGATCGCTGCGATCAACCCGCTCAAGCCACCGAGCAGGAACGCCAGCGTCGTGGTCAGGAAGGCGATGCCGAGGGTGTTGCGCGCACCGTAGAGCAGGCGGCTCAACATGTCGCGACCGAGGTTGTCGGTGCCCAGCAGGAACTGGCTGCTCCAGGGCGCAAAACCTTCGCCCACTACCTGGGTTTCGCCATAAGGCGCCAGTACCGGGGCGAACAGCGCGACGAGGATGTACAGGACGATGACCAGCAGGCCGAACTTGGCGCTCACAGGCGCCCGGAATATCTGTTTGAGCAGGCTCATGTACTACCCCTTCGGATGCATCAGGCGTGGGTTGCTGGCGATGGACAGCACATCGGCGGAGGTGTTGAGCAGGATGTAGGTCGCGGCGAAAATCAGGCTGCACGCCTGAACCACCGGAATGTCGCGCTTGGCCACCGAGTCCACCAGCAGTTGGCCGAGGCCCGGATAGACGAACACCACTTCGACCACCACCACGCCGACCACCAGGTACGCGAGGTTCAGCGCTACCACGTTGACGATAGGCGCCAGGGCATTGGGTAAAGCGTGACGGAAGATGATGCGTGACTGGCTGATGCCTTTGAGCCGCGCCATCTCGATGTAAGGGCTGGCCAACAGGTTGATCAACGAGGCGCGTGTCATGCGCATCATCTGCGCAATCACTACCAGGCTCAGGGTGGCGACCGGCAATACCGAGCGCTCCAGTATCGTGCCCAGTGAGGCGTCGGGTGCGAGGTTGGAGATACTCGGAAACCAGTTGAGCTTCACCGCGAACACCAGGATCAGCAGATAGGCAACGAAGAACTCGGGAAACGACACCGCGCTCAGGGCCGAGGTGTTGAGCACGCGGTCGAACCAGCTGTTGCGATAGAGCGCTGCGAGCATGCCCAGCAACAAAGCCAGCGGCACTGAAACCAGCGCGGCCAACAGGGCCAGGCTGAAGGTGTTGCCCAGGCGCGAAGCGACGAGATCGGCGATGGGCCGTTGATTGGCCAGGGAGACGCCGAGGTCACCTTGCACCACGTTCCATATCCAGTGCCCGAAGCGGGTGAGCGGCGGGAGGTCCAGCCCCAGTTGAGTGCGATAGGCCGCGACGGTTTCCGGCGTGGCGGACTGGCCGAGCATGGCCTGGGCGATGTCTCCCGGGAGCATGCCGACGGCCAGGAAAATGATGACCGATACCGCGAACAGCGATAGCAGGCCGAGTGCCAGACGTTGTAATAGCAACTTGAAAATACTGTTCACTGCACAGTTCCTCGTTGGAGCAAGCAGGCATTTACGCCTTGCGCAAACCTGTAGCAGCTGGCGAAGCCTGCGTCCGGCTGCGAAGCAGGCGTAATACCTGCTTGCTCGATTGACCTGAAACACCGCGGGCCCTGATTTCACGACTGCTTAGCAGCCGAACGCAGGCTTCGCCAGCTGCTACATGAGACTTGCGGTAATTCCACCTGCGGTAGCAGCTCGGAATTACCGCAATAGCGACAGCTTTACGCCTGCCACCAGCGCTCGATGACGCGCAAGCCGTCCAGTTCACCGTACGGCGCGGTCTGGCTGCCGTGGGCGACGCGGTTGGAGCGCGCCGCCACCGAGCTGGCGAACAACGGCACGATCGCCCCGCCGTCATCCCGGCACAACGACTGCATCTCGTTGTACATCTCGCGACGCAGTGGGTCGTTCAATTCGCCCCTGGCAGCGTTGAGCAACTGGTTGAAGCGCGGGTTGTCCCAGTGCGTTTCGTTCCAGGCGGCCCCCCTGGCGTAGCCGATGCTGAACATGCGGTCGGCGGTCAGGCTGCTGTACCAGAACGAAGTGGTGAACGGCTGTTTCATCCAGACGTTGGAGAAGTAGCCATCGACGGGTTCGCGGACCACATCGATATCGATCCCTGCCTGGCGCGCCTGCTCCTTGAACAGGACTGACGCATCCACCGCGCCGGAGTAGGCGGCGTCGGAGGCCTGCAAGCGAACTTTCAGAGAATCGACCCCGGCCTGGCGCAAATAGAAACGCGACTTGTCCGGGTCGTAGGTCCGCTGCTCCAGCGCCGTGTTGATGAAACGGCTACCGGGCTGGATCGGGTGATCGTTACCCACCAGGCCATAGCCATACAACACCGACGCCAGCAGCGTTTCGCGGTTGACGGCGTGCTTCATGGCCATGCGGATATTGTTGTCCTTGAACTGCTGGGCGTCGCACAACATCGGGAAGGTGTAGTGCTGGGCGCCTTTGGTTTCTTCGATCACCAGATTGGGGTTGCGCTTGAGCAATGCCACGGTTTTCAAGTCGACCTTGTTGATCACGTCGACCTGCCCGGTCACCAGCGCATTGATGCGTGCGGCGCCGTCGGCAATCGCAAGCAGCTCGGCACTGGCGAAGTGTGCGCGGCCGGGTTTCCAGTAGTCGGGGCTGCGCTCCAGGCCCATGCGCACACCCGGTTCGAAATCCTTGAGGCGATAGCCACCGGTTCCGATGCCGGCCTGCCAATCCGGCACACCGTCTTTGCTCGGCATGATCACCAGATGGTAATCGGCGACCACGTATGAGAAGTCCGCGTTGCCCGAATGCAGTTCGAACACCACGCTGTCGGCGCCTTGGGCGCTGACCTTGGCGACGTCGCCCAACACGGTCTTGGCGGCGGACGTGGATTTTTCACCGAGGTGATGCTGGATCGAGGCAACGACATCCTCGGCCGTCAGCGTTTTGCCGTTGTGGAAGGTCACGCCCGGACGCAACTTGAAGGTCCAGATGCGAGCGTCCGGGGTCGAGGTCCAGCTCTCGGCCAGTTCCGGGATTGCCGTGCCGTCCACGGCGATTTCGGTGAGGGTGTTATAGATCGCGGAGAAGCCGACGAAGGTGAAGGTATCGACCCAGGTGCCGGGATCCCGGGAGTCGGTGGTGCTGCCACCGGCCAGGCCAAGGCGCAAGACGCCGCCCGGTTTTGGTGTGGCTTCTGCGGCGAAGGCGCCCATTGGCAAGCCCATGGAAAACGCCCCGGCGACTGCTACTGCAGTGGCGCTGTACCTCAAGAAGTCTCTGCGAGGAAAACTGAAAGTCTGGTTCGCTTGAGTAATTTTGTTGTTGTTATCGCTCATTGCATTGCCCCTGATCAAACGCTGCCAAAAGTAATGAAATATCGGTTCGAAACCACGCAAAGCACCGGGCCATGGCCCGGTGCATCAATCGTTTACCTCATCAGGACTCACACCTGAATCGCCTTCACTTCGACGAATTCGTTGAGCCCTTCCTCCCCCCATTCACGGCCATTGCCCGATTGTTTGTAGCCACCGAACGGCGCTTGATAATTGAACGCCGCGCCATTGAGAAAGCACTGTCCCGCGCGCAGTTGCCGCCCCAGGTTCAAGGCCCGTTCATGACTGCCGGCCCAGACCCCGCTGGACAGGCCGAACGGTGAATCGTTGGCGATCTCGATCGCCTGCGCTTCGTCGTCGTAGGGAATCAGGCACAGCACCGGGCCGAAGATTTCTTCCTGGGCGATGCGCATGCGGTTGTCGACATCCGCAAACACGGTCGGGCTGACATAGAAACCGCGCTCGAACTCCTGCGCCGCTTCGCCACCGCACACTAATCGCGCGCCTTCCTGAAGACCGGTCTGGATGTAGTCGAGTACCGTGCGCCGTTGGGCCGCCGAACACATCGGTCCGAGGAAACTTTGCGGGTCCAGCGGATCGCCCATGCGCAGGCTTTGGGTTTCGGCAATCGCCAGTTCCACGGCTTCGGCGTAGCGACTGGCCGGCAGCAACATGCGGGTCAACGCGGTGCAGGTCTGCCCGGAGTTGATCATCACGTCCTGCACGCCGTAGCGCACGGCGGCGGCCAGGTCGGCGTCCTCGGCAATCAGCAGCGCCGACTTGCCACCCAGTTCCAGGCACACGCGCTTGACCGAGGGTGCCGCGGCTTGCGCCACCCGTACGCCCGCGCCGGTGGAGCCGGTGAACGACACCATGTCCACGTCCGGGTGTTTGGCCAGGGCTTCACCGACCTTCGAACCGGGCCCGCTGACCAGGTTGAACACGCCCGCCGGCAAGCCGATCGCTTCAATCATCTGCGCCAGCAAGAACGCGTGCAACGGGGTTTCCTGACTGGGTTTGACCACCACGGTGCAACCGGCGGCGAGTGCCGGGGCGAGTTTGCCGATCAACTGGTGCAGCGGGTAATTCCACGGGTTGATGAACGCGCACACGCCCACCGCTTCGCGAATCACCAACGAGTTGCCGACCTCGCGAACGTCGTCCATCAGGCCGGCGAGTTCGATGTATTGCTCAAGCCCTTCGATCGGCCCGTCGACCTGAACCGAACGGCACCATTGCACCGGCATCCCCAGTTCGGCGGTGATCACCGAGGCCATCTCGTCGGCGCGTTGACGCAGTTGCTCGGCGAGGGCGCGAATGTAGCCGGCACGCACGCTCGAAGGCGTGCGCGACCATGAAGCAAAGGCGCGACGGGCGGCGGCCACCGCGTGGTCGACATCGCGTTCATCGCCCAGCGGCACCGAGCCTGCGACGGCCTCGGTGGCCGGGTTGATGACCTCGGCGATACCTTGCCCCGACGGGGTCTGCCAGCGGCCATCGATAAACAGTGTGGTGTAGTCATGCATAAATCGGCGTCTCCATCAGTTCACTGGCACAACGTGCGATGCGCTGGCAGGCATCACTCAAGGCTTGCGCGTTGACCACCAGCCCCAAGCGAATATGCCCGGCAGCACTGGGGCCGAACGCTTCACCGGCCAGCACCGAGACGCCATGCCGGTCGAGCAGGCGATTGGCGAAGGCCTGAGCGCTAAGCCCGGTGTCACGAATGTCGACCATCACGAACATCCCGCCATCAGGTTTCAAGGCCCGCAGCCCTGGGCAATCGGCGAGGCTTTCGCAGACCAGGTCGCGGCGCTGGCGATAGGCTTCACGCATGGCGTCGAGTTCTGGAAGCTGGCTGTCCAGCGCCACGATAGCGGCGTCCTGGATGAAGTCCGGTGAGCCGTACAACATGCACAGCGCGAGGTTTTCCAGGTGGGTGGAAAGCGCTGGCGGCGCGACCACCCAACCCACGCGCCAACCGGTCATGGCATGGGATTTCGACAGGCTGTTGAGCGTCGCGGTGCGTTCAGCCATGCCCGGCAAACTGGCCGGACTGACGTGCTCACCCTCGAACAACAATTCGCTATAGACCTCATCGGAAATCAGCCACAGGTCGTGGGCGATGCACAGTTCGGCCAGGGCCTGCCACGTGCTTCCCGGGAGGCTGGCACCCGACGGGTTGTGCGGGCTGTTCAGCGCCAGGGCGCGGGTGCGCGGGGTGATGCGCGCCGCGACGTCTTCGGGCAGCACCCGAAAGCCATTTTCCGGACGCACCGGCACCGGAATCACCACCGCCCCGCATGCCCCGAACACCGCTTCATAAGTCACGTACATCGGCTCGGCGACGATCACTTCGTCCCCGGGGTTGAGCACGCACTGGGCGACGCAGAACAGTGCGCATTGGGCACCGGCCAACACCGTGACTTCATCGGCCGATACGGCCTGACCGCTGCGCTGCTGATGACGCCGGGCGATGCTTTCACGCAGGGCACGTTTGCCACGGACATCGGCGTAGTGAGTGTTGCCGTTCAACAAGCTGTCGATGGCGGCCTGAACGATCGGCACCGGGGTGTCGAAATCCGGATCGCCCACCGACAGCAGCAGGATGTCTTCGCCCTGCTCCTGCAGCGCCAGGGCGCGGTAATGAATGTCCCACGCGGCAGCACCGTCACCGGAGATTCGTTGTGTCAGATCGGAAAAGCGCATGGCCTGCTCCTTTTGAAAAGCGCCGAAAAATGGGAATCAATGCGCACAGGCATGCTTGAGTTCGATCAGCGTGACGCCGTTACGCTTGAAGCCATGGCGCAAATCGGTTTGCAGTTCGGCCAGGCTTTGCGGCTGGGTCACGGTGCAACCGAACGCGCGACCCAGGGCGGCAAAGTCCGGATTGCGTGGCAGCACGCCGATCGGCTCGATGTCCAGGCCCAGCATGTCGTCGCGAATCTGCCCCAGGGCGTCGTTGTTCCACAGCAGCACCACCAGCGGGCTGTCCAGTTCCTCGACCGCCGTCGCCAGTTCCTGCGCGGTGTAGAGGAAACCACCGTCGCCGACCAGTACCAGGCCAGGTCGCGTTGGCGCACCGAACTTGGCGCCGATACCGGCGGGCAGGCCATAACCCAAGGTGCCATAGCCGGTCGGGTGTAACCAGCTGCGGGGCGCCAGGCTGTCGAAGGCGTAATTGCCGGTGTAGGCCAGCTGGGTCATGTCGGTGCTGATGAAGGCATTGACCGGCAACTCGGCAGCGATGCGCTCGAGAATGGCCTGGTGAATCGACTGCAAAGCGCCGTGGCCGTTTTTGACGGCTTCACGCAGTTGGGTGACCGCTTCAATTGCCGCCGTGGCATCACGAGGGGCGGATGGCAGGCGCTCGAGCAAGCCCGCGAGGGTCTGCTGCGCATCGCCTTGCAGCGCCACCGCGCAAGGGTAGAAGTCGTTGAACTTGCGCGGGTCGATGTCCACACGCAGCAGTTGGGCGTTGAGCGGCAAGCGCTCGCGCCAGAAATCGGTATCGGCCATTTCAGTACCGACTGCCAACACCACATCGGCTTCGGCGATCAGGCTCCAGCCGGGTTCCACGCACAGGGACGAGCCGGCGTTGAGCGGCGCGTCCGGTGGCAGCAGGCCTTTGCCTGCAACGCTGGTGAACAATGGCGCGGCCAATTGGGTGCTCAGTGCCTGCAGTTCCTGCGCCGCATTGAGTGCGCCACCACCGGCGATGATCATCGGCCGTTTGGCGTTTTGCAGCGTGGCGACGGCCTCGTCCAATGCGCGGGTCGACGCCGGGCCACGACCCGGACGGCGTACGACGTCGTTACTCCAGTCGCGGGCCACGTGTGCCGACAGCACGTCCAGCGGCACCGAGATGTGCACCGGACGCGGGCGTTCGCTGTCGAACACGGCGTAGGCGCGGGCGATCAGTTCGGGCAGGTCCTCGGCGCTAAACGCAACCGCCGAGAACGCCGTGATCGGCGCAGTCATGGCGCGCTGATCCTGAGTTTCGTGCAGGCACCCCCAGCCTTTTCCGAGGCTGGCCGTGTGGTTGACGCTGGAGATCACCAGCATCGGAATCGAGTCGGCGTACGCCTGGCCGATACCGGTCGCAGCGTTGGTCACGCCCGGCCCGGTGATGATGAAGCACACCCCCGGTTTGCCACTGACGCGGGCATACCCATCGGCCATGAAACTGGCGCCTTGTTCATGGCGGGTCAGGACGTGGCGAATGCCGCTGCCCGGCAGGCCGCGATACAGTTCCAGCGTGTGCACGCCGGGAATGCCGAACACGGTGTCGACGCCGTAGTTGGCCAGCAGACGGACCAGGGCCTGGCCGCCGGTCAATGTCGTGGTTTGCATGTTCATATCCTCACTCGTGGCCAAGGCGAATCAACGCGTCGACCGCAGTCGTGCCATGGGCACCGACCAACAATGGGTTCACATCGAGTTCCAGCAATTGATCGGCGTTCTCACAGGCGTAATCGGCCACCGAGCGAATGGCCGCGACCAGCGCCTCCAGGTCAGCCGCTTCACGACCGCGAAAACCCTGCAGCAATGCGGCACTGCGCAGGCTCAGCAACGCAGCGCGAATAGCGCCATCGGTGGTCGGCAGCAGCAGGCTGCGACTGTCCTTGAGCAGTTCCACCAGAATGCCGCCAGCGCCGATCACGAGCGCCAGGCCGAAGTCATTTTCGCGCTTGATACCGACGATCAACTCAGCCAGTGGTGCTGAAGCCATGGGTTCCAGCAACACCTGATCAAAGGGCAACTGCGGCGCGTAATCGGCGATGCTCGCGCGCATCGTTTCCAGCGCGTCGGTCAGGGCTGCGCCATCCTTCAAATTGAGCGCGACGGCACCGGCTTCGGTTTTGTGCGGCAACTGCGCGCTGACGGCTTTGAGCACCAGCGGGTAACCCAACGCGTTGGCGTCGGTGAGTGCCTTTGCCGGCGTGCTCAGTACACCTTTGGGGGTCGGCAGGCCGAAGGCGCGCAGCGCCTGTTTGGAATCCCACTCGTTGAGCAAGCGGCCCTCCCCTTCCAGCGCCTGGGGGCACAGCGGCACGAGTGCCGATTCGCCCAGCGCGAGCAGCGCCTCACGGTTGCGCTGATAACCGGCGATCAGTCCCCAGGCGGTCAAGCCGTCTTCCACACCTTGCAGCGCAGCGACGCCTCGGGCATGCAGCAATTCACGCGCGCTGGCCGGCAGCAATTCAGGGAAGGCCGAGGTGACAAAACCGGTCTTGCCGTGACGGACCAGCGCGGCGCAGTAAAGCTCCAGCAGCAGGTCGCATTCCTTGCGTTCACCGGTGGACTCCGTCGGGTAATCGAGCACCAGCATGGCCGCATCGGCTTCGGTGCGCAGGGCGCTGTCGAGCATGCGGTTCAGCGCTTCGCCGTCACCCCAGATCGCCGTGGTGAAATCCAGCGGATTGACCAGATTGGCGTAGCTCGGCAGCACCTGGGCAAGCTCTTCGCGCTGACCTTCATCGAGCTTGGGCAACGTCAGGTCGTTGCGTTCGGCATAGTCGGCAATCAGCCCGGCGTCGCCACCGGAACAGGCCAGTGCAATCAGGCTATTGCCCGAGGGTAATTTTCCGCACGCAGCAGCCTTGAGCGTTTCGACAAAGCTCACCGGACCACTGACGCGGATCACGCCAAGACGCGCGAAAAGGCTGTCGTACAGCGCATCGGAACCGGACAGCGAACTGGTGTGGCTGAGGGCGAGTTCGGCGCCGATCTGCGACACACCGGTTTTCAGGGCAATAATCGGAATGCCCTTTTCCAGCGCCTTGTGCGCGGCCCGGGCAAATCCCGGAACGTTTTTCAGCCCTTCCATGTGCAGGCCGATGGCGGTGACCCGAGGTTCGTCGAGCAACACGTCCATCAATTCAGCGACGCCCAGTTGTGCCTGATTACCGACCGATGCCATGTACGCAACCGGCAGCGAGCGGTCGCTCATGGACAGGTTGTAGGCAAAGTTGCCGCTCTGGGTCAGCACGGCGACACCCTTCTCCACCGGCTTGCCGCCGTGGGCCACCGGCCATAACGCCGAGCTGTGCAAGTAGTCGAGCAAGCCGTAGCAGTTGGGACCGAGCAGGGCCATGTCGCCGGCCGCCTCGAGCAACTGTTGCTGCAGGGCCTGGCCTTCTGCTCCGGTCTCGGCAAACCCGGAGGCGTAGCAGATCACACCGCCAGCGCCTCTTGCCGCCAGCTGCGCCACGGCGGTCAGGGTCAGCTCGCGATTGGTGGCGATGAACACAGCGTCCGGGCCACAGGGCAGCGCGTCAATGCCGGGCACACAGGGCACACCTTCGAGGCTTTCATGCTGCGGATTCACCAGCCACATTTGTCCCTGGTAGCCACCTTCGGCGCAACGCTTGAGCGCGCGCGCCATGCTGCGGCCACCGACGAACGCCAGGTGGCGCGGCGCGAGCAGGCGTTTGAGGTTTTCACGAATAGTCTGCGACATGCTTGTTCTCCAGGCCGATCAGCGCAGCAGCGGCCGCAGTAGCTCGCGGGAAATGATGTGACGCTGGATTTCCGAGGTGCCTTCCCAGATCCGCTCGATCCGCGCGTTACGCCAGATGCGTTCCACCGGTCCTTCATCCATCAGGCCCATGCCGCCGAAGATCTGCACCGCCTCATCAGCCGCGCGGCCGAGCACTTCACTGGCGAACAATTTGGCCATGCCGGCCTCGCCGTCGGTCATCGTGCCCTGGTCCATTTTCCAGGCGGTGTGCAGGGTCAGAAGCTCAGCCGCACGAATCTGCGTGGCCATGTCCGCGAGCTTGAACGAGATGCCCTGGTAGGTACCGATCGGCTGGCCGAACTGCTTGCGGTCCGCCGCCCATTGCAGCGACACGTCGAGTGCCCGTTGGGCCTGGCCGACGCAGTTGGCGGCGACCATCACGCGCCCTGCCGTCAGCCAGGCATTGGCCACTTCCCAGCCCTTGCCGACTTCACCCAGGACTTTGCTCGCGGGTACGCGGCAGTCGTCGAAGAACATTTCGAAGGTGTGGTAACCGCGGTTGCTCACGCACTTGGGGCCACGGCGAATGGTCATGCCCGGCGTGTCGCGATCCACCAGGAACGAGGTCACGGCGTTGCGTTTTTTGCCATTGTGTTCGTAGGTGTCGGTGACCGCGAAAACGATGGCGAAATCGGCGTGGCCAGCGTGGCTGATGAAATGCTTGCTGCCGTTCAAAACGAAGTCATCACCGTCGCGCACGGCACGGGTTTTGATCGCATTCGCATCGGAACCGGCACCCGGTTCGGTGAGCGCAAAGCAGTCGATTTTCTCGCCTTGAATACACGGCAGCAGGTAGTCGCCAATCTGGCTGCCGGTGCACGCCATGAGGATTTTTGAAGGACGTGCGACGAACACGTGCAGCGCCCATGAGACCTTGGACAGCTCTCGCTCGATCAGCGCCTGGGACAGGTAATCGAGACCACCACCGCCGACTTCTTCCGGCATGTTGAAGGCATAGAATCCGGCGGCGATGGCCTTGCCGCGGATCTCGGCCGCCAATTCCGGTGAGACTTCGTCGGCACGATCAACCGCATCTTCGTGAGGCAGCAGTTCCTTGGCGACGAAGCTGCGTACTGCGTCCACCAACATTTCTTGTTCTTGGGTCAGTTGGAAATTCATGGGTGCTACCTGTTGTTCGTGTGCGGGTTAGAGGTGCAAGGCAGAAGCGGTTTTATCGACCGACAAACCGGGCCGGGCGTTTTTCCACGGAAGCGCGCAAGGCCTCGGCACCGTCCTCGCTGCGACCGCAGAGCAGGCCGGCGGCGAGCTCGGCTTGCAGTTGTTCCGGCAGGCTGCGCTGGGCGCCTTCGCGCATGAGTTTTTTGGTCTGGACGAAGGCGAAGGTCGGGCCGTTGGCCAGGCGGGTTGCCAACTCACCGGTGACGTCGAGCAGTTGCTCGTCGGCGCACACTTCACCGACGAGTCCGGTCGCCAGGGCGCGGTCTGCCCCCCACAACTCATCGAGAAACAGCAGGCGCTTGGCTTGCTCAGTGCCGATCAACCGAGGCAGGTGCCAGCTGGCACCGGCGTCCGGGGAGTACGCCATGCTGGTGTAGCCGGCCTTGAAGCGTGCCGATTGCGCAGCGATGCGCAGGTCGCAGCACAGCGTCAGGTCCATGCCGGCGCCCACAGCGGTGCCATTGATTGCGGCGATGGTCGGTTTTTCCAGGCTGTACAGGCGGCTCATCAGGGCGTGGGCGGTTTCGGTCCAGCCGTAGCTTTCGAGCGCGCCACGGGCTTCGGCTTCGGCCCATTCAGCGAGGTCGGCACCGGCACAGAAACTGCGGCCACTGCCGGTCAATACGACAACACGCACGGCAGGGTCGGCGTTGAATTCGTCGAGCAGGGCGTGGAGGTTTTTCAGGGTCGGGATGTCCAGCGCATTGCGCTGAGCGGTGCGATTGAGGGTGATCCAGGCAACGCCTGCTTCGACCTGGCTGAGCAGAGAAGGTTGAGTAGTCATTGCGAGTCCTCGAATTATTTTGATTGGAATGAGGTGATGCGACTTGGGGCCATACTAAACGAGTGTTCAGTAAGGCGGCAATTGGGGGGATGAATGGCTGTAACAGACGCGAAAACCACTTATCTTTCTGTTTTTTAAGGATTTTTTGTTTCTTAACGCGAAGACAGGGATGGGTTTGTTACAACTTTGAACAACTGGGTACACCGAGGGCTTTTCCGAACTCCACAATTCATCCGATACCCCGATACCCCCTGGAGCGCCGGGGGCGATTGGCGGGCATAAAAAAACGCGACGGTCACCCGTCGCGTTTTTCAGTTTGCCCCGCGCAGTTACACGGACGGCAAGCTCGGCGCTAGCACGCCCTGGCGTTTTCGGTAGATCAGGAAGTAAGCGCTGTAGCAGACCATAATGAAACCAAAGCCCCAATACAGCGAAGGACGTTGCGTCTCATCCAGTGCCAGGAACACAAACAGCGAGCAGCACAGTGCAATGCACGTCAGCGGAATCAGCGGGAACAACGGCGCACGGTATTTCAGGTCGCTGAGTTTGCCGCCATCACGCAGGAAGGCTTTGCGGAACTTGTACTGCGCCAGAGCGATGACGATCCAGGTCACGGTGCCCGACATGCCACTGACCGCCATCAACACCATGAACAACGTGTCCGCCGCGATGAAGCTGGTCATCAGTGACACGAGCGCGAAGCACAGGGTGATGCTCAGCGCCCGCAATGGCACGCCACGTTTGCTCAACGTCGACAGGCCTCTTGGCGCCATGCCGGTTTTCGACATGGCCCACAAAATGCGCGTCGAGGCATACAGACCCGAGTTACCGACCGACAGAATCGCGGTAAGGATCACGAAGTTCATCAAGTCGGCGGCGTACGGAATGCCGACCATGTCGAACACCTGCACGAACGGACTCTCCATCAGCCCCGCCTGCTCCCACGGCACAATGGCCGAGAGCACCACAATGGCCAGCACATAGAAAATCAGTACACGAAACACGACATTGCGGACCGCGCGGGGAATGCTTTTTTCCGGCTGATCGGTTTCGCCAGCCGCCACGCCCATGATTTCGCAGCCCTGGAACGCGTAGACCACGGTCATCATCACCGCGAACACCGCTGAAAGGCCGTGGGGGAACAGCGAGTCACCCACCAGGTTCGTCAACAGAGGCGCCGGTGCGCCGCTGGTCAACGGAATAGCGCCGAAGATCACCAGAATACCGACCACGATGAACCCGAGAATCGCCGCAACCTTGATGCCGGAGAACCAGTACTCCGCCTCACCGAAGGCACGGGTCGCCAGCGCGTTCAGGCCGAACAACACTGCCACGAACAATGCTGACCAGTACCAGATCGGGATGTCCGGAAACCAGCGCTGCATCAACATGCCAGCGGCGGTGAATTCCAGGCCGACGGTGGTGGCCCAGCTCATCCAGTACACCCAGCCGATCATGAAGCCTGTGGCCGGTCCGATGAATTTGGTGGCGTGGGTCTGGAAGGATCCCGACACCGGCATTTGCACGGACAGCTCGCCCAGGCAAACCATCACCAGGTACATCAGGAAACCGGCGACCAGATAAGCCAGAATCGCGCCCACCGGGCCGCTTTGATTGATGATGACGCCAGACCCCATGAACAATCCGGTGCCGATCACGCCGCCCAGCGACAACATGAAAATATGCCGGCTTTTCAGGGCTCGGGTGAGATGAATGCCTTCGCGTTCGATAGGTTTGCTCATATCGGCACCTCAGTATTTGACGAGGTGCATGGCGAATGACAGGACGTCACGGCGCGGGGAAGAGTCAGCATTACGGCGTTTCATTATTATTATCTCCAATAAGCTTCGAAGACCGCGCTTGCGGCGGTTGCCATCGATTATTGGAAGACCATGTAAGCTGGAGTTGAACGCAAGGATCAAAGATGTAAAAAGTCGTAACAAACTTGTACGTCAGGCGTGTAACAGTTCGCCCAAGGTCTGGCGGGAGTGCCGCAGTTGCTCATGAACCTGCGGTGCCAGCACTCGCAACGCCGCTTCGTCATTGATTAGCGCGGCCTCCTCCAGCGCTCGCAGTACGTTGGCCAATGCGCGGAATCCAAGTGAATCACTGCTGCCGGCTAACCGGTGCGCCAGGTGCGCGACTTCGGTGCAATCGCCGGCATCAATGGCTTCCGTCAGTGCTTCGCTGTGCTGCTTGATCGAGTCGCGCAACACCTCCAGCAAGCCCAGGAGTTTCTGTTCTCCGAGCAAGGTGCGATGCGTGTCCAGCAGCGGCCAATCCATCGCGTCGTCATCACGTTGCGGCACCGGCAACGGCAACGGCAATTGACCGGACAATGCCTGACGCAGATTGTCGAGCTTCAGCGGTTTGGCGAGGATGGCGTCCATGCCGGCATCCAGGTAGCCGCGCACCAGGGCCGGCTGTACGCTGGCGGTCAGGGCGAAGATTCGGCTGTGACGATTGGGCCCGTCTTCACTGCGCAGCTGTTTGCACAACTCGACGCCACTGATGCCAGGCAAATGCACGTCGAGCAGGATCAAATCGAACCTCTGCGCGGTGCATAGCGTCAGTGCCTGCCGGGCTTCTTCGGCGAACCAGACCTGATGCCCGTCCCGCTGCAACAATCCGTTGACCACTTCGCGGTTCAGCGCCACGTCCTCGACCACCAGAATGTTCAGCGCGCGGCCCGGGACGCTGCTCAACTTCACACTGGCCGCCGCAGCGGTAGGTTGCAACGCCAGTTCAAACCAGAAACAGCTGCCCCGCCCGACTTCACTGTCAACGCCGATCCGCCCGCCCAACTGCTCCACCAGGTGCTTGCTGATCGCCAGCCCGAGCCCGGTGCCGCCGAAGCGTTGCGCGACTTCTTCACTGGCCTGGGTGAAGCGTTCGAAGATCTTTTCCTGCATCGCCGGCGCGATGCCAATGCCGTTGTCGGTCACGCTCACGCGTAGCCACTGAGCAGCGTGATCAGAAACGGCAGGCAGCAGGATGACCTCCACCGTGACCTCGCCGCCTTCGGTGAACTTGATCGCATTCGCCAGCAAGTTACTGAGCACCTGACGCAGGAATTGCTCGGCCCCAAGATGTCGGTCCGCCACCTGTGGATCGACCCGGCATTGCAGCATCGTGTCGTTGCTCGATGCCCGTGGCTCAAGCAGCGTCAACACTTCATCGAGCAATTGTCGCAGGGAAAAATTGACCGGCTCGGGATGGCTTTCACCCTCTTCCAGCCGGGCGAAATACAGCACCTCGTTGAGGATCGACAGCAACCCTTCGCCAGCCTTGTACAACGCATCCAGACGTTTGCCGTCGCGCTCGTCCAGACGGGCGTCGCGCAGCAATTCGGCCATGCCAAGAATGCCGTTGAGCGGTGTGCGCAATTCGTGGCTCATGGTCGCGAGGAAACGCGATTTGGCGAGGTTGGCCGCTTCCGCTTCGTCCTTGGCGCGCATCAGGCTGGCGGTGCGGCGCTCGACCCTGCGCTGCAGTTCATCGCGGTTGGTCTGCAGGGCCAATCGATCGGTTTCGCGCCGGGCAATGTCGCTGAGTATCGCTCGACGCATGTCGTCCAGCGCGTAGGCCACGGTGTCGATTTCGTCTTCGTCAGGGTGCGATTTTTTGTCCAGGTGCAGCGGCTCGTGCCAGTCGCCCGCAGCGATGCGTCGGGCAAAGTCGGCCATCACTTGCAGATGACGCGTGACCAAGCGGTAAAACAATCCCGAGAGCGTCACGGCCAATCCGCACAGAAACACGCTCATCCACAACAGGCTGGTCAAACCGGTGGTGTACAGGCGTTCATACACGGCACCAAGGTCGGTGCTGACTTCCAGTTGCCCCAGATGCCGCAAAGGTCCCGACGGTGGCTGGTAGTCCAGCTCAAAACGCTCGATGCGCAACGGCCCCACCGGGTTCGGGTTCCCCTGCAACAAATCGAAATCGGGGCTGATCAGACGAACGCGCGCCACGTCGGAGAAGTCGACCAGGCCACGCAATTGCACGTTGAGTTGATCCTGGTTCAGGTCCCAGAGACTGCGTTCGAGACTGGCCAGGTAACCGGCGCGGATCAGCTCCATTCGCGAGTCGATGTCACGCATCTCGCGACGGTATTCGAAGTACAACTGAACGCTGCTCGCGAGCACGGTGAAGCACAGGCTGAACAACAGGATAAACCGCAGGAGACGCCGCAGAAGTCCGACCGGCCGCGCTTGAATCATGGTGAACTCGCCGGCAGGTTAATCATGTCGCGGTAGGTGACTTCACTCTCGTGCAGCAAACGATCGACCTCTCCTGAGGCAACCATGCGCTGCAACTGCGCATCGATGTCTGGCATTCGGGTGGCCAGTGGAGAACGGCGTGATACCGCTACGCGCAGATAATCCACGCCGAAGGATTCGGGTAAGGCGACGATGTCTTGTGCCCCCGGCAAGGTCTCTACCCGCATTTGCCCGGTGCGGCGCTCAGTGACGATAAAGTCGATGCGTGCGCGCATCAGTTTTCCGAAATTTTGCCGGCTGTCAGAGACCCTTTCGATGTTTTGATGTTTGGCGACGAAGCGGTCGAACACCACGCCATAGCTTTCACCGAACAGCAACCCGCCGCGGTAGTTGGCCAGGTCTTCCAGGCGATTGATCCTGACCGGGTGCTGGCGGTTGACGAACACGGCGACCTCTTCGCGCAACACCGGCACCATCGAGAAAACCATGCTCTGCTCGCGCTCCGCAGTTTTGTACATCAGCACCACGTCGACCCGGCCTTCGGCAGCGTCCAGCACACAGCGATTCCAGTTATCCAGTTCGAGTATCTCGACTTCGTAACCCAACTCCCCGAACAGTTTCTTGATGACGTTGGGGGCAACGCCACGCACCTGCGTGCCGTCGCTCCAGGAGATCGGTGGGTACACCGGATAGTCGCAGTAGCGAACTTTTTCAACCGCCATCGCGTTGTGTGTCGCCAGCGCCAACAGCAATAAAAGCAATCGCCGCATCGTGCTCAGGCCGCCGCGCTGGCGGTGAACAGATAGCCGGCACCATGGATGGTAATGATCAATTGCGGCTCGGCCGGATCGTCGTGCAACTTGCGACGCAAGCGCCCGACCAGCACGTCGATGGAACGGTCGTTAGGCACCCATTCACGGTTGCGGATCTGGTCCATCAACTGATCGCGACTCAGGGTATGGCCGCTGTTGCGCAGGAACACGCTGAGCAGCTGGTACTCGCCGTGGGTCAGCAGGGTTTCGCAGCCACTCTGGTCGATCAGACGCCGACGATCGGTGTCCAGCGCCCAGGCTGCGAACTGTTTCACCGGCCGGGAAATACTCGCAACCGGTTGCGGGGTATGGGCATGACGAACCCGGCGGATGAGGTTCTTCGCCCGGGAGACCAGTTCGCGTGGATTGAGGGGTTTGATCACGTAATCATCGGCGCCGCACTCAAGGCCGACGATACGATCGATTTCATCGTTACGACCGGTGATCAGAATGATCCCGACCTCGGAGCGAACCCGCAGTTCTCGGGTCAGGGTCAGGCCGTCCTTGCCCGGCAAGCGGATATCGAGCATCACCAGATCGACGGAATGGCTCGCCAGAAAGGTTTCGGCCAGTTCCGCGGTGGCGGCGCAATGCACTTCATAACCTTCCTGGGACAGGTAGGCCTGCAGCAGTTCGCGAATCAGCGGATCGTCATCGACGATCAATACCCGAGGAGTCATCGCTAGGTTCCCGCGTGTGCCCGAAGGCGTGTTTCTTATTAGAGTTTTTTACTGCACTGACGCCAGAGAGTATCCACTGCTGAACGATCGATCAACAGCCCGTCGTCTGGACGCAAAATCTCTGTCGACCGCCGGCTTGCAATCCATCGACCCAGGCTTCACAAATCTGGATGCCCTGTTCCGGGGTGAAGGTGCCGGGGTTCAATCCGGATTCCAGCCACAAGCCGTCGAGCAATGCACTGAGGCTGATGGCCGCCAGGTCGGAATCAAAGTTTTCCCAGCCCTCCTCCTGTGCCAGCTCATTCAGCACCTTGCGCAGGATGCCGCGGTACTCACCGTAGGAATGTTCGTGCGCAAGGTTGATCGCTTCCGCCGTTTTCACCGCGCCCCAGAACGCCAGCCAGGCATCGAGCAGTTGCGGGTCCAGCAGTTCTGCGGAAAACGAGCCCCGGAAGAAGGCCGAAAAACGCTCGCGGGCATTGGGTGCTGCCTGCTCCATCGCGGCGCGTAACAAGCCCATCACACGGCCGGTCACCGCCAGATAGGCTTCTGCGACCAGTTCGTCTTTGCCGGAATAGTGATGACTGATGAGGCCGACGGAGACACCGGCCTCGGCGGAAATCTTGCGGATGGAGGCGCCCTGAAAGCCATGGCGCTTGAGGCAAACGAGCGTTGCTTCGATGAGATTGGTTTTGCGCAGTTCTGGCGCCATTCTGGAGAATCGGACTTCCTGTGTCATTGGAGGACGTTCCTGGAGGCGAGAGTTGAGCCCTGAGCGAGCCGTTCACGAACTGAACGACTGTACAGCAACTACCCTCGCCGACTCCAGATGTAGATCCCGTTTACATCTCGGGGAATATATCGGAAGGAACAATGGCGCCGCCCTTCATGACCACCGGTGTTTTCTCGAGGATTGAGATGTCGGCGATCGGATCGCCATCGACGGCGATCATGTCGGCAAATCGACCGGCACTCACGGCGCCTACGTCCTGCTGCCAATTCAGCAAGTCGGCGGCAACCAAGGTAGCGGATTGGATCGCCTGCATGGGGGTCATGCCGTACTTCACCATGTAGGCAAACTGCCGGGCATTTTTGCCATGCGGGTAAATGCCCGCATCCGTGCCATAGGCGATTTTAACCCCGGCCTTCACCGCTTTGCGGAAACCTTCGCGCTGGACTTCAGTGGTTTCAGTATTTTTACGCAAGTAGTCTTCCGGCCACTTTTCCTCGCGCCCCACTTTATCGATGTAGTCACCGTTGTAGATGTCCATGACCAGATAGGTCTCGTTGTCCTTGGCCAACTTGACGCCTTCGTCGTCGAGTAACGAAGCATGTTCCACGGATTTCACCCCTGCGCGAATGGCAGCTTTGATGCCGTCGGCGCCATGGGCGTTAACAGTGGCATAGCTTTTATGAACCTTGGCTTCCTGCACCACCGCCCGCATTTCGTCTTCGGTCATTTCCATCTGACCGGGTTCGGTCCCTTCGGCCAGTACCGCGCCTGTACCGACCATCTTGATGGTGTCCACG
The DNA here is from genome assembly GCF_058145095.1 of Pseudomonas sp. MDV22-iso1. Classification (NCBI taxonomy): domain Bacteria; kingdom Pseudomonadati; phylum Pseudomonadota; class Gammaproteobacteria; order Pseudomonadales; family Pseudomonadaceae; genus Pseudomonas; species Pseudomonas sp. MDV22-iso1. The sequence goes on along the minus strand of NZ_JBYVMF010000001.1, from coordinate 49,991 downwards.
CCATGCTGGAACAGGTAGCGGGTCTTGAGTTTTGCGTCATTGGTGATTCTTAGTTGTCTGACGCTATCTCCGGTAAAAGCGTGTTCGGCATACCGCACTCGAACCGACAGATCCTTCAACGGACCGCTTTCAACAACTGTTTTAAGGTCAACATCTCGCTCTATTTGCTTATCCGAATGAGCGAAGTAGGCATACAAACCATCAGGATCGACTTTTTCATTATCGATATCGAACCCGTAGATGTATTTGAAAGACAACGTCGTATGCAAGACGCCCGTTGAGCCAAAATCATATTCATACGCCAATCCGACTGATTGTTCTCCGGGGCCGTTGAAGTCCCCGTACTGCGAAGAGTTAGCTAAATAAATAGAGTCCATGCAGGTGCCGTCCGAAGCCATCAAATAATCAAACGGCTGACTCCCGTGTATTTTTTGATAGGACAGCGTGAAGGTGTGTGGACCGTTGGCATAGGCACTCGCTAACGACCAGGCAGTGACGTTGATATCCCCGGCACGGGCCTGGCCCTCGTCCAGAGAGCGATAGAGGTTGAAGTCGAAGCTCAGGGATTGTTCGGCATCCAACGCCAGGCTGTAGTTTCCGTTGACGTAGTACTGGCGCCACAGGTCTTGCGCGCGGGAGGCGTAGAAGCCGACGCTGCCTTCCTCCACCGGCGTGTAAGTCAAGCCGGCGTAGTCCACATCGCCAGCTTCCACTGCGGCGTAACCGGCCATGAAACCACCGTCGTGGTTAGTGCTGGTGTAGCCTCGCGTAGAGTAAAAATGCCCAATATCGATGTTGACCTTGTCGATATCATCACTTAACAACTGTATGCCCCGGGTGGTCATGGGCATCAGTCGCAGGTCGGGCGTTGCGAACACCGGGTTATAGGGGCGCAGGTCGCCATACTTCAAAATCGTGTTCGACACTTTCATTTTTACCGACGCATTGAGTGTCGATGACTCGGTTCTTTCATCGTCACCGTCAGCTTGATCGTCCTGTGTAAGTCAATTAACGCCATGTAACACCGTTATTACATCCCCCTCCAGGCATTTCTGCCCGTTGATCTGCCAGAAGTCCATCAGTAAAGAAATCTGTTGATTTTTTACTTACGGTAAATTCTTATAGAAAAATAATAATTGCCGAAAAACGGCCATTCGGCTTCAGCCTGCCTGGAGTACCTGCACCATGCCGACCTCGTCCAGCGCTTTTGCGCACCTTTTCGAACCGTTGCAGTTGCGTGGAAAACGCCTGAAAAACCGCATCATGTCGAGCGGCCACGACACCTCGATGCCCACCGACAACCTGGTGAATGATCAATTGATCGCGTACCACAAAGCACGAGCTGAAGGCGGTGCCGGGCTGATCGTGCTGCAGGTGGCCGGTGTGCATGACAGCGCCCGTTACACCTCCCACGTGCTGATGGCCACCGATGACGCGTGCATCGAGGGTTACCGCAAACTGGCACAAACCTGCCATGAACACGGCACGGTGGTGCTGTCGCAGGTGTTCCATCCGGGGCGTGAAATCATGGAGTCCAGTGATGGCCTGCTGGCGGTGGCCTACTCCGCTTCAGCAGTGCCCAACGAGCGGTTTCGGGTGATGCCACGGGCGCTGGATCAAGTGATGATCGACGAGATCGTCGCCGGCTATGGTGCAGCGGCGAAACGTCTTTATCAGGCCGGGATCGATGGCGTGGAAGTGGTCGCCAGCCATGGTTATCTACCGGCGCAATTTATCAACCCGCGGGTCAACCGTCGCACCGACGACTACAACGGCGAGCTGGAACAGCGCCTGCGTTTCCTGCGTGAAGTGATTGCGTCGGTGCGCGCCAGCACCGACGAACACTTCATCATCGGCCTGCGTATCTCCGCCGATGAGCGTGATCCCGAAGGGCTGACCGAGGACGAATCCCTGGCCGCCGTACAGTCGCTGCAACCGCTGCTGGATTACGTGCACATCGTCGCGGGAACATCGGCCTCGCTGGGTGGTGCGGTGCACATCGTGCCGCCCATGGCCATCGAAGCTGCGTACCTGGCCAAGGAGGCAGGGACGTTCAAGGCGGGCCTGTCGATCCCGCTGTTCGTCACCGGACGCATCAATCAACCTCAGGAAGCCGAGTTGATCCTGGCGCGCGGTCAGGCCGACGTCTGCGGCATGACCCGCGCACTCATCTGCGACCCGCAAATGCCCAACAAGACCGACACTGGACATGTCGAGGATGTACGGGCGTGCATCGCCTGCAATCAGGCGTGCATCGGCCACTTCCATAAAGGTCTGCCGATCTCCTGCATTCAAGCCCCGGAGACCGGGCGCGAGCTGATCTTTGGCCAGCGGCAACCTACGGGACAGCGTAAACGCATCATGATTGCCGGCGGCGGACCTGCCGGGATGAAAGCCGCTGCGGTCGCCGCTCAGCGTGGGCACGACGTCACCCTCTACGAGGCCAGTTCGCAGCTGGGTGGCCAGGTTCTGCTGGCGCAGCTTCTACCCCGGCGCAGTGAATTCGGCGGCGCCAGCACCAACCTGCAGCGGGAGATGGAACTGGCCGGCGTGCGCGTCGTGCGCAATACCCGTGTCGACCGGGCATTGGTGGAGCGTGAACGACCCGACATGGTGATCGTCGCGACAGGCGCCGAGCCGTATTGGCCAGCCTTCGAACGCGGCGGCGAGTTGCAGGTGGTGGACGCCTGGCAAGTGCTGCGCGATGAGGTGCAGATCGGGCGTTCGGTGGTGGTGGTCGATTGGCGTTGCGACTGGATCGGCCCCGGCATCGCCGAACGATTGGTGCGCGCAGGGCATCAGGTGCAACTCGCGGTGAACGGCACGCACTGCGGGGAAAACCTGCCGCTGTATGTGCGCGATCAACTGGCTGGAGAACTGCACAAACTGGGCATTCCGATTACGCCGTACGCCCGACTGTATGGTTGCGACGACAACACCGTTTACCTGCAGCACACCGCCAGCGGCGAGCCGATGCTGTTCGAAAACGTCGACACACTGGTGCTCTGCCAGGGACATCAACCCGTCGATACCCTGGGCGCAGAACTGCAAGGCCTGGTGGAGTTTCGGCGCATCGGCGACTGCCTTGCACCGCGCACCGCCGAAGAGGCGATTTACGAAGGTTTGAAAGTCGCCTGGGAGCTTTGAGCCTGTTTTATACTCCGGGGCTTTTACACGCAGGCTCGCGCGCGAGCCTCACCCCGGTTCGGAGCACGCCATGAGCAACAGCAGCAAGATGCCGCCTGCCCGCAGCGCGCCCACACAGGACAGCTCCCCGGCAGAGCCGCAGTTCCTGGGTACGCGCATTCGCGGCCTGCGCAAACGCCGGGGCATGACCCTGGCTGAACTGGCGCAAATGAGCGAACTGACGGCGGGGTACATCAGCCAGCTGGAACGCAACCTGGCTTACCCCTCCATCCCTGCCCTGTTCAATATCGCCCGCAGCCTGGGCGTGACCATCCAGTGGTTCTTCGCCAGCGAGGCCAACACCGCACCCGAGGACAACGGCGTCGTGGTGCGCAAGAACACGCGAATGAGTGTGCATTACGAAGACGGGATTGTTGATCAACTACTGACACCGCAACCGAACCGGCAATTGGAGATGCTGCACTCACGTTTTCCGCCCGGCACTTACAGCCAGCAAAGTTACAGCCATGAAGGCGAAGAGGCTGGGTATTTGCTGTCGGGGATTTTTGAGTTGTGGGTGGGGGAACGGCATTTTCAGTTAAGTGAGGGAGATAGTTTCAGTTTTTCCAGTCAGGAGCCCCATCGGTACGGCAATCCTGGGGAGGTGGATGCGGTGGTGATTTGGGTGATTACGCCGCCTACGTTTTGAAGCGGTGGATGCAATGGAGAGGCCTCGAAGCTTTGTTAGTTTCGGGGCTTTTTTTAGATGGGGGAACGAAGTTTTTTCCTACAGTCACTTCCTGATTTTTCCGAACTACTGGCGGGAGTTTATTTAACACTTAAGATCTGCGATAGCCCACGAGATCCTAATGATTCACTGTTAAATAATTATCACGACAAGGACAAAAGGAAATGGCATTTGACGCGTACCTGAAGATAGAGGGGATTCCCGGTGAAGCTCTGGATGAGCAGCATAAGGACTGGATAGAAACTACAGGTTACAGCTTTGGCACCCATCAGAGCACTTCGGCTACCGCAAGCTCTGCGGGAGGGGCTTCCTCAGGTAGAACGACCGTCACCGATTTAACCATTACCAAGCTTCTGGACAAATCCAGCTGCAAGCTGATCGAAGCCAGCTGTGCAGGCGAGCACCTTAAAGAAGTAGTTTTGTCCCTACACAGGGCGGGCGGAGATAAATTAAAATATTTTGAGATCACACTTGAAGAAGTGATTATTTCAAATTACTCGCAAGTTGCGAACGATGGCGTCCCAACCGAAACGATCAGCTTGAACTATGGGCGTATCAAAACGACTTACACTCAGCAAAAACGAGCGGATGGCGCTGGGGGAGGTAACGTCGCAGGTGGTTGGGACCGAATTAATAACAGAAAATACTCCTGAGGCGTTAACTTATGCCTGAGGTTTACAGCTTTATTAATCCACGAGTGCAACCCTATTCGTATTTGAAATCGAATCTACAGCTTGGGAAAAGTGTGAGCCGAAAATTCGACATTCTGAACGTGCACATCTTCAACACCGTGGTATTGCCGGGTGAGATTGTAATTATCGGGGATAACTCGACCCCGTCTTGTACGACTGAAGAAGCTTTTTATATGCGAAAAGCTTCTGAGACTCATATCGCATTAATGACAAACGGAATGCAAAATGATGGCTTCTTAATCGAAAACCACCAATTTTTGACTAAAATGCTCGGCTACTCTTCACTTGGTATGGGTACGGTAGGTGGTGCATGGAGCAAACACCTTGAGGGCATCCAGAGCACCCTGCTCGATATTGAAGCAGCGCATAACGATCACCTGAGAAGTCGCACGAAGCAAAGTCGAGATGATTTCTACTCAAGGCGCAGAGTGCTGTTTGACAAACTCGACAGCCAACTGAAAAGCTTTGGGGGCTATGGTTCAGGGATGCGGAACCAAGGTCCGATCAAAAATATGCTTGGGATCTCGACCAAGAGCTTTTTACATAAGGGAATCATCACGGGTTACGCGGACACCATCAGCGGTGTGGCGAAAGCTTCCAGCCTGATAAAAAATGGCACATACCTGGGGATTGGGTTAAACGTCGCAGCGACTGGAACTTCAATCTACGCAGCGTGCTCCAGCGGTCGAGAACAAGAGTGCCGAAAGGCCAAATATACGGAGGGGGGTAAGTTGGCGACGGGTATTGGTCTTGGAATGCTTGGTGGCACAGTCGGAAGCGCATTGGCTATTTCTGGTTGCGCCGTTGCATTTAGTCCCGTCACATTCGGAGGTAGCATTTTCGTCTGCGCATTGGTTGGCGGGGGTTTAGGAGGCTGGGCGGGAGGCGAATATGGCGGCAGAAGCGGAGAGTTTATCGGCGATATTATCTATGAGTACTCCCAATGAGCAGTAGCTTAACGTTAGTTATTGCCGGTATATTTATAATGACTGGACAAATCTCTTCAGTTATCTGGATCATCATCTCTGCGCACAAATTAACTGGACTAGCAGAAAACCACTTAAAAAAAAGCATATTCGTAGAGATCAACCGAAAAAGCTTTGAAAGTTTTGGAATTTTTGGAAAAGTCATCAGATACGGTCCGATAGCTCTGATGTTTTTAGCACCTAAATTTTTTGAGAGACGCGGGATGATCGACGCAAATGAGTTATCGAACATGCCGATCAACCTCAGAAACAAGCTTTTACTGCCGTGGATCGTCGGCATAGTATTTGCGATCGCTCTTTTTGCGTTTCCGTATATTGGAAAAAACCTTACATAAACTACTAAAAGGGACGGAGCCGTGAATTACCAGCGCAAAAATGGGACTGATCTATTTTTCGCCAGCACCCAGGCCCAGTCTACCCCCGTTTTAACCCGGCGAAGCCAGTGAGTGTAGCTGTGACGAGGCGCGGAAATCGCAACGATCGCGGGGAACGAAAAGCTCATTAACTTGTTTAGTTGCTGAGCTTTTTTTGTTTAACTCTATGGCGAACGCTAGTTTCGTCTGACATCCACTTCCTGATTTTGCTGATAGCCGGACATAACTAATATTTGCCTCTAAGCTCAGAAACGTTTGGGGCTGAACGGCCCTGGCATTAACATCTATTTGAACTCGAAAGGAGTTTCATCATGGCTAGAGACAAGGCGAAAGACGACAAGTACTTTAACTGCACTCAGAACCACGAGGCCGATTACGTGGCGGGGCTTTATCCTCATGCGAAAGAACAGGTCAAAACTTTCCTCGCGTCGGCGTGCGAGAAAAAGACCCTGAATAATTCTACCCATAAAGAGGTGTATGACCTGATCAAAAAGGAACTGGGTCACTCGCAGCCGTAAGCTTTAAGATCCGAGTGAAGCTGCTCTGATCGAGCAGCTTCACCCTGTGGATTCTAGATTTCCTTCACCGGGGTCTGACCGTGAGTCCCGATGATCAAGTTGATGGCATGCACGCAGTCAGCCTTATTGATATACGACTCCCCGCTGGCAATCGTTTCATGGTTACCCGCCCTCAAACGCCACCGCCACTGACCCATGCCAGTTTTTTCGGTGCCCCGGGTTTGCCTGTAAATCTCAAAATACATTGCTCGCTCCTTGCGATTGCTGGTGAAGACAGATGTGTGATCTGCGAAACCAGAGTAGATGAAGATTTTTCCGGGTAGCGGGTTTCAGTGTCAGGGGATGTTTCTTGAGACCAGGATTGATTGCTTGGGAGAACAAGGGCTACGAGCGTGGCTGAATCAGGAAGCGCGAAGAGGAATCTTTCCTTTGGAACGCGCTGATTTTTCGTACGGTCAGGAGATATCAGCGGGTCGTGGAAGTGATGCGATCATTCGATCAAAGACTGCCACCGCGTACCGTTCATCAAGGTTCTTCAAAGCTGGCATTTCTGCAGGAAAACCGAATTGCACTCTGCCGGGAAGTACTGCATCCATCGCTGAGTACCAGGTCAACAGCGTTTGTTGGAGGCGCACGTGTAACTCGAATCCACTCCGGCGGCGTGTGGTGTCGGCTTTGGCTCGCTCGCGCGCGAGCTGAGGATCGATGCTGCCAACAATGTAACAGTCAGCAAAGCCAATACGTCCTTGCGCGATCGTTTCTCTCGTGGCGTTCAACTCGCATTGCCAGTCGCGTTCGCTCGCCTCGCCGATCTGCCAAAGACACCAGATGTAGTGGAGCTTGAGGGGGGCGCTGTCGCACAAAGCCCACGAAGAAATGTCCTCCATGACCAGCGCTTTTTGCCAGCGCTCCACGTTTCGCTCTGCCCAAAAAGAGGCAGTTCCTACGGGATCCCTTTTTCGATCCGGCACATCTTCAAAACGGCCGTTTTCAGGAACAACCTGTTGCCCTCCATGCTTGGCGCACCAAGTGGTTTTCCCGCTGGCGCTGATACCCTCAACAACCAAAATCATCGTGACAACTACTCCGTTAATTGCGCGAGCTTTTTGAGTGTTCAAGTATGGGGCTTGCCTGATTTTTTGCGTCAGGCACTGTGCGTTAGCATCATCCTTGATTTGTAGGCGCGCATTAGAACTGCAGCCTCGGAAAACGAAAAAGCCCCGTAACTTTTCAGCTACGGGGCTTTTTCTATGTAATGGCGGAGAGATAGGGATTCGAACCCTAGGTACCGGTGAAGGTACAACGGATTTCGAATCCGTCCCATTCGGCCACTCTGGCATCTCTCCAACGGCGCGCATCATAACAATACTTTTGCCGGAAGCGAACCCCCTAAGCGAAATATTTCTGTGCTATCAGATGCTTGCGTCGATTACAGCGGTACGCCCAGACGGTTGGCGACTTCTTCGTAGGCTTCGATGACGTCACCGAGGCCCTGACGGAAGCGGTCCTTGTCCATTTTCTTGCCGGTGGCCTTGTCCCACAGGCGGCAGCCGTCCGGGCTGAATTCGTCGCCCAGGACGATGGAGCCGTCGCTGAACACGCCGAATTCAAGTTTGAAGTCGACCAGCAGCAGGCCGGCGTCGTCGAACAGTTTGTTCAGGACTTCGTTGACCTTGAGCGACAGTTCTTTCATGCGAACCAGTTGCTCGGCGGTGCCCCAACCGAATGCCACGACGTGGGATTCGTTGATGAACGGGTCGCCCTTGGCGTCGTCCTTCAGGAACAGTTCGAAGGTGTAAGGGTTGAGCTTCATGCCTTCTTCGACGCCCAGGCGTTTGACCAGGCTGCCGGCTGCGTAGTTACGCACGACGCACTCGACCGGGATCATGTCGAGTTTTTTCACCAGGCATTCGTTGTCGCCCAGCAGTTTGTCGAATTGAGTCGGCACGCCGGCGGCTTCGAGTTTCTGCATGATGAAGGCGTTGAACTTGTTGTTCACCATGCCTTTGCGGTCGAGCTGTTCGATGCGCTTGCCGTCGAACGCCGAGGTGTCGTTGCGAAACAGCAGGATCAAGCGGTCAGCGTCGTCGGTCTTGAAAACCGATTTGGCTTTGCCGCGGTAGAGTTCTTCACGTTTTTCCATGATGGGCTCCGCTTGCTAAGTAGGTGGGCTAGGCGATATGTCGCCAGTCGAGCCCTGAATCTTGATCGGCCAGTTGCAGCCAGTCCGGATCGCACCCGAGGGTGTCGACAAAACATTGCCGGGCCAGCTGCGGCAGGTTGTTCTTGCTGCTCAGATGGGCCAGGACCAGGTGTTGCAGGCCTTGCCAGCCCAACTCGGACACCAGGAATGCCGCCTGGTGGTTGTTCAAATGTCCCAACTCCCCGCCTACCCGCTGCTTGAGAAAGTACGGGTAGTGACCGCGAGCCAGCATGTCACGGCAATGGTTGGACTCGATCATCAACGCATCGAGGTCCCGATAGCCGTCCAGCACTTTGTTGCAGTACGAGCCCAGGTCGGTCAACAGGCCGAAGCGCCGCTCACCATCGCTGAAGACGTACTGCGTCGGCTCCTGTGCATCGTGGGCCACGGCAATGACGCCGATGCTCAGAGCGCCGATCTGCAGTTGCTCGCCGCCAGCCAGAAGGCCAGCAGGTTCAATCGGTTTGCGCATCCCGCGCAGGGTGCCGCGACTGAGGTAGACAGGCAGATTGTAACGCCGAGACAGCAAACCCACGCCATGCACGTGGTCGGCATGTTCGTGGGTTACGAGTATCGCGCTCAGTTGCGCCGGGTTTACACCCAGGCGCAACAGGCGTTTTTCGGTTTCCCGAAGAGAGAAACCACAATCCACCAGCACATACGTGTCAGCGCTGGCGATCAGCGTGCCGTTCCCTTGGCTACCGCTGCCGAGAACGGCAAAACGCATGTGATCAGCCCAAGTTGTCCTGAATAACGCTCAACACTTTGCGCGCAACCTCTGCAGGCGCGACGGTGTTGATGTTCTTCTCGACGGTGACCTGGACGTTCTCGCCAACCTTGCTCAGGCGAACCTGATAACGCTCGGCACGGGCTTCAACTTCTTCCTTGCTCGGCGCACTGCCAAACAGGCTGCTGAAGAAGCCAGGCTTGTCGTCCTTCTTCTCGGCCTTTTCAGACAAGTTGATGTAGTACAGGCCCAGGCTGCGGTTGATGTCTTCAACGCGCCATTCGCCCTGTTCCAGCGCACGGCCGACGCTCGACCAGGCGCGATCCAGGTCAGGACCCACGTTCAGTACCGGGTTGCCGCTACCGTCTTCGCTCAGGCTGACGCGGTTAGGGGTATCGAAATCACGGGAGGCCAGCATGGAGACGGAGCCGCCCTTCTCGGAAATGCGGCTCATGCTCGCGAGCATGTCATCTACCAGAGCAGCGTCCAGCCCGGTGTTGACCGAACGGTTAGGGAAGTCTACGTCTGCGGTGCTGCCAGCAGGACGTTCGGCACTCACCACGTAGATTTCACTGGTGTTGCGCTGCACGCCTGGCTCGATGCGCACCCGCACGCGGGTTTCGCTGTCAGTGCTGACACCGGCGGCGCTCAGGCGCTTGGCCATGGCGGCGGACAGTTCGTCGGAGTGCTGCCAGGTGGTGGTGAATTCACCGGTTTGCGGGCGCTGTTCGTCCAGACGGAAACCGTTGTCCTGGAAGAATTGCACCGCCACTGGCCAAGCTTCGGCCGGTGGGTTCTGGGCAACGATCCAGCGCGTATCACCGCTCTTCTGCAGCGAGTAGGCGCTGGCATCAGCCGAGGCCGTCAGCGGTTGCGGGCGAGGAACGATGTATTCACCTTTGACGGTGTCATCTGCCACGTTGCGCGGGATCGGCAAGAGCGGATCCAGACGTTTGGCGGTGGTGACATCCGGCGGCAATTGCATCGGTGCAGTCTGTTGCGCTTCGAGGTAATCGCTACCACGGTCACGGAAATAACCTTCCGGGCCCCAGACCCATCCGCAGCCACTGGTGCTGGAGATGATCAAGGCAAGTGCGGAAAGTCCGGCCAATCGCTTCATGCGTAGTGCTTCCTCAATTAAACCAGGACGCCGGACTGGCGCATGGCCTGCCGCAGCGGTTCGTGACAGGCAGTGCTGAGCCAGGTGAGCGGCAGACGGATACCGTCCGGCATCAAGCCCATTTCATGCAGTGCCCATTTCACGGGAATAGGGTTGGATTCGATAAACAGGGTTTTATTGAGCGGCATCAGCTTTTCGTGAATCGCACGAGCCGTGACGGCATCGCCTTTCAAGGCGGCGTTGCACAGGTCGGCCATGTCACGCGGGGCAACGTTGGCGGTAACGGAAATATTGCCCTTGCCGCCCAGCAGGATCAGCTCGACAGCCGTAGGATCGTCACCCGAAATCACCAGGAAGTCGTCGCTCACGCCGTCGATGATGGCTTTGGCACGCTTCAGGTCGCCCGTGGCTTCCTTGATACCGATGATGTTTTTCACGGTCGACAGGCGGATCACCGTCTCGGTCAGCATGTCGCATGCCGTCCGACCTGGCACGTTGTACAGGATCTGCGGAATGTCGACGGCTTCGGCGATGGCTTTGAAGTGCTGGTACAGGCCTTCCTGAGTCGGCTTGTTGTAATACGGCGTCACCAGCAGGCAGGCATCGGCACCGGCGGACTTCGCATTGCTGGTCAGCTCGATGGCTTCGCGCGTGGAGTTGGCGCCTGTGCCGGCGATCACCGGGATGCGCCCCGCAACCTGCTTCACCACGAAGCGAATCACTTCGATGTGCTCGTTCACGTCGAGGGTGGCCGATTCACCTGTAGTACCGACCGCCACGATGGCGTGGGTGCCGTTTTGCAGGTGAAAGTCCACCAGTTTGCTCAGGCTGTCCCAGTCGAGACGACCCTGTGCATCCATGGGTGTGACCAGTGCCACCATACTGCCCGCAATCATGCAACCGCTCCTGCCGGAAAAAGAGAGCGGTAATGGTACTGGCGCCAAGATGCTTGTACAAGCGAAGTACTGCGCTGCTGCCATTCCCCTTGGCGCTGCTTTTCGCTACCCTTCAGACTTTGATCGGTACTGATAAGCTCGTACGCCGTGTTTCAGCCTCCTTTTTCGGCATCACAAGCCCCGATCCAGCGTTGCCACCCTTCGCTCTTGCCACACTGGAGCACGTTGCAACCTGCCACTCGGGTTTTCTGAATTCGCATCCGCAGGCCCGTTTCCGGTAACAAGAGCCCTTCGAAGTATCGACCGCTCATCGCTTTAGGAATGCTGCATGTCCACCCCCACAGTTCGCGAACAATTCCTTGTCATCAGTGCCCTCGGCGCCAACCCTATGGAGCTGACTAACGTCCTGTGCCGCGCCAGCCATGAAAATCGCTGCGCCGTGGTCACCTCTCGCCTGACGCGTCATGGCGAATGCAGCGCGTTGGTCCTCGAGATTTCCGGCAGCTGGGACGCCCTGGCGCGCCTGGAAGGCAGCCTGCCGAGCCTGGCCAAGAAGCACGCTTTCACCGTCAACGTGGTGCGCAGTGCCGCCCTGGAGAATCGTCCCCAGGCCCTGCCGTACGTCGCTTATGTCAGCTCGGCCTATCGCTCGGACATCATCAACGAGCTATGCCAGTTCTTCATGGACCACAACGTCGAGCTGGAAAACCTGACCTGCGACACCTATCAAGCCCCTCAAACCGGCGGCACCATGCTCAATGCCACGTTTACCGTGACGTTGCCTGCCGGCGTGCAGATCAGCTGGTTGCGCGATCAGTTCCTGGATTTTGCCGACGCGCTGAACCTGGATGCCCTGATCGAACCGTGGCGCCCACAAAACCCAATGTAAGGAAGCTTTTCATGGCCGTTGCCATCGACCAACCGGTTGCCGACTTCGAAGCGCCTGCCACTAGCGGGCAGACCGTCAGCCTCGCCAGTCTCAAAGGCAAGCAGGTGGTGATCTACTTCTATCCGAAGGACAGCACGCCGGGTTGCACGACTCAGGGTCAAGGTTTTCGTGATCAGCTTGACGCGTTCAAGGCTGCCAACACTGAAGTGTTCGGCGTGTCCCGTGACAGCCTCAAATCCCATGAAAACTTCAAGGCCAAGCAAGCGTTCAACTTCGAGCTGATCAGCGACAAGGAAGAAGCCCTTTGCCAGCTATTCGATGTGATCAAGCTGAAGAAGCTGTATGGCAAGGAATACATGGGTGTTGATCGCAGCACGTTCCTGATCGACAAGGACGGCGTGCTGCGTCAGGAATGGCGTGGCGTGAAAGTGCCGGGGCATGTGGACGCTGTTTTGGCGGCAGCTCAGGCGCTGAACAAGGGCTGAGTTTTGTGGTGTCCATCAGGGCGCCATCGCGTGCAAGCCTTGCTCCCACTGTTGACTGCGTTGGTCATTCAGACGCGAATCAATGTGGGAGCGACGATTCGACCTGCTCTCGATGAAGCCCTCAGCCTCATATACCGTTAAAGCAGCGGCGCGACCACCGGCTCCTTCCGAGGCCAGGCATCCAGCACAGCCTTGAACAGCGTCGCGAGCGGTATCGCAAAGAACACGCCCCAAAATCCCCACAGCCCGCCGAACAACAGCACCGCGCAAATGATTGCCACCGGGTGCAGGTTCACGGCTTCCGAGAACAGCAGCGGCACCAGTACGTTGCCGTCCAGGACCTGGATGATTCCGTAGACCGCCATCAAATAGATGAACTGATCGCTCCAGCCCCACTGGAACAGCGCAATCAGCAATACCGGCACGGTCACCACCACAGCGCCGACGTAGGGCACGACCACCGACACACCCACCAACAGCGCGAGCAACGCCGCATAGTTGAGCCCCAGAACAACGAAGCCGATGTAGGTCACGCCGCCGCAGATGAAGATCTCGATCACCTTGCCGCGAATGTAGTTGGCGATCTGCCGGTTCATTTCATGGGCGACGCGGGTGATGAGCGCTCGCTCGCGAGGCAGATAGCCGCGCACCCACTGACCGATCATTTCCCGGTCCTTGAGAAAGAAGAACACCAGGATCGGCACCAGCACCAGGTAAATCATGATGTTCACCAGCAGCGGCAAGCTCGACAGGGAGAACGTCAGCGCCCACTGGCCGAAATTGCCGATCTCGCCTCGCGCCACTTCGATGGCCCGCAGCACTTGCTCATCGGATACCAGATGCGGGTAGCGCTCCGGCAGCAGCAATAGCAACGACTGCCATTTCGCTAGCATGCCCGGGAGCTCGTTGAACAGTGTGATCAGCTGATGCCAGAGCAACGGCAACACCACCACGATGAACACCAGCAACACACCCATGAACAGCGCGAACACCAATCCCACAGCCGCTCCACCCGGCACGCGCAAGCGTTCGAGGGTTACCACCAACCCTTGCATCAGGTACGCCAGCACCATGCCGGCCAGCACTGGCGCGAGCATGCCGCCCAGGGTCAATACAGCGGTGAACGCCAGAAACAGCAGGACCGCCAACACCACCGCTTCTTCATCGGAAAAATAGCGCTGGATCCAGTCGCGTAACACTTTGAACATCAAAAATCCTTAGAAACGAACGCTGCGGTTTTCAGGCTTTTTTCAACCAGTAGCGGTATACGCCTGCTTCATCTTCCTCGCGAAGCAGCGTATGACCGGCCAAACGAGCAAAGGTGCGGAAGTCGCGCTGTGAACCCGCGTCCGTGGCGATCACCTTGAGTACCGCGCCGCTGGCCATGCGATTGAGTTCCAGCTTGGCCTTGAGCAGTGGTAACGGGCAATTCAAGCCACTGGCGTCCAGTTCGGCATCATGGGCTACAGCGTCGGTCATTGCGTCACTCCGGGTCAGGCGATTGAGCGGGTTAGAATATCTGGTCCGAAGCGAAGTGTCCGGCTACAGTAAGGTCTTTGTCGACTAAGGCTTTGTGCATGACTTTTTTGCGCCCTACCCTGCTGACGCTCGCTTGCCTGCTCGCCTCTCCGGGCTTCGCCGACGACCTGCCGTCACTCGGCGACGCCAGTTCTGCCATCGTCTCGCCGCAACAGGAATACCAACTGGGCCGCGCCTGGCTTGCCCTGTTGCGCAGCCAGATCTCGCAGCTCAACGATCCACAGCTCAAAGACTACGTCGAATCCAGCGTTTACCGGTTGGTCGAAACCAGTCAGGTCAATGACCGGCGCCTGGAGTTCATCCTGATCAACAGCCCGCAGCTCAACGCCTTTGCGGCGCCGGGCGGGATCGTTGGGGTCAACGGCGGTTTGTTCCTTAATGCCCAGACCGAAGGCGAATATGCCTCGGTACTCGCTCACGAATTGGCTCACTTGTCCCAACGCCACTTTGCTCGCGGTGTTGAAGCGCAACAACGCATGCAGGTGCCGATGATGGCCGCGCTGCTGGCCGGGATCGTGATTGCTGCGGCAGGCGCCGGCGATGCCGGTATCGCGGCGATTGCCGGCACGCAGGCAGCGGCGATCCAGGAGCAGCGGCGCTTCTCCCGCCAGAATGAACAGGAAGCCGACCGCATTGGCATACTCAATCTGGAAAAAGCCGGGTATGACCCGCGCTCGATGCCGAGCATGTTCGAACGCCTGGGGCGCCAGTATCGTTTCGACGCCAAACCACCGGAATTCCTGCTGACTCACCCGGTCACCGAATCGCGTATTGCCGACACCCGAAACCGTGCGGAACAGGCCAAGCACGGCGGTATAGAAGACACCCTGCGTTATCAGTTGATTCGTGCACGGGTTCAACTGATCTACGAAGAAACACCAGGTCTTGGCGCGAAACGCTTCAGGGCCCAGCTTGATGAGAACCCGAAAAACGATGTCGCGCGCTATGGTTTGGCAATCGCCCAAATCAAGGGTGGCCAGCTGAATGAAGCGCGGGAGAGTCTCAAGCTACTGCTGGATAAGGCGCCGAACGAGATCATCTACAACCTGGCGCAGGTGGACCTGGACATCACTAACAATCGCCTGGCGGACGCTCAGTCGCGCGTTGACCGCATGCTGACTCAGTACCCCGGCAACTATCCGCTGAACCAGGTGCGTGTCGACCTGTTGCTGAAACAGAATCGCGCCGCCGATGCTGAAAAAGCCCTTGAAGGCCTGCTTAAGTCGCGCCCGGATGATCCGGACGTGTGGTATCAGGTAGCCGAGACGCGTGGCTTGTCTGGCAACATCATCGGTCTTCATCAGGCACGCGCTGAATATTTCGCCCTCGTGGGCGACTACCGTCAGGCCATCCAGCAGCTGGACTTTGCCAAACGCAAGGCCGGCAGCAACTTCCCGCTGTCGTCACGCATCGACGCTCGACAACGCGAGCTGATGGAGCAAGAGCGTATGGTCAAAGACATGATGGGCTGAGCAGGTTCAGCAGCGGTTTCAGAGATTGCCGGACACAAAAAAACCGCCTCTTTCGAGGCGGTTTTTTATTTAACCAACAACCGGTTTATTCAGCCAGTTTGAAGGTGATGAAGCTCGCGCGACCTTGACGCAGGACTCGCATCGACACCGAGCGATTCTTCGGCAATGCCTTGGCGATCTCAGTGAACTCCTTGGTGGAACCAATCGCCTGATTGTTCAGGTGAGTGATCACATCATTAGGCTGCAGGCCTATCAAGGAGGCAGGACCGTCCTGGACTTCCTTGATGACGACGCCGCCTTTGAGATCAAACGTCTTCTTCTGTTCATCGGTCAGCTCGGCCACCGAAACACCCAGGCGATTGCTGCTTCGCTCGACACCCGATTTCGGCAAGGCATCCAGCTCTTTGCCTTCTTCCGGAATGGCGCCAACGGTCAGCTCGACATTCTGACGCTTACCGTCACGAATCACTTCAAGCTTGGCCTTGGAGCCCGCTTTCAACGCGCCGACCAGGTGTGGCAAATCGGCAGACATGACGATCGGCTGACCGTTCATGCTGAGGATCACGTCACCGACTCGCAAGTCACCCTTGGCAGCCGGGCCATCGTCCTGGATCTGCGCGACCAGTGCACCGGCCGGTTTATCAAGACCGAACGACTCGGCCAGGTCCTTGTTGACTTCCTGAATCACTACACCCAACCAGCCGCGGCTGACTTTGCCACCGCTTTTCAACTGATTGGACACATCCATGGCCACGTCGATCGGGATTGCAAACGACACGCCCATGAAGCCGCCGGAGCGGGTGTAGATCTGCGAGTTGATACCCACGACTTCGCCATTCAGGTTGAAGAGCGGACCACCCGAGTTACCCGGGTTGATCGGCACGTCAGTCTGGATGAACGGCACGTAGTTTTCGTTCGGCAGGCTACGACCGATGGCGCTGACAATACCTTGCGTCACCGTGTGGTCAAAACCGAAAGGCGAGCCGATGGCCACCACCCATTGGCCAGCTTTCAGGTCCTGGGATTTGCCGAGCTTGAGTACTGGCAGATCCTTGCCTTCGATTTTCAGCAGCGCCACGTCAGAACGTGGATCGGTGCCGATCAGCTTGGCCTTCAATTCACTGCGGTCGGCGAGACGGACGAGAATTTCGTCGGCATCGGCAATTACGTGGTTGTTGGTGAGGATGTAGCCATCAGACGAGATGATGAAACCAGACCCCAGAGATTGGGCTTGCTGGCGATCACCCCGAGGTGAACGCGGCGTGCGGGGTTGAGGCATACCGCGCTCAAAGAACTCGCGCAACATCGGCGGCAAGCCTTCAAGGTCGGGCATATCCTCGCTGGACACTTTACGGTCCGGCAGTTTCTGCGTGGTACTGATGTTCACAACGGCGGGCGAGGCTTGCTCGACCAGTTGCGTGAAGTCAGGCAATTCGACCGCCTGGACAGCAACTGCCTGACCGAGCACCAGCACGGTAGCGAAGATGGAAAGGTAAGACTTCAAGCGTGGTATCGACATACGGCTCCCGTTACGACGAGCATGGTTAAGCGATATGGAGCAAGGAACACCGGGAACGATACGCCGGTATTTTTGTTCCGGGAACAACAAACAAGGCCAGAGCCGAGAGGCCCTGACCTATAAAAAACTTTGGGGGTATTTGCAAATTGAAATGCTCACCAAACATTTCGATATCGGCTCACTACTTGGTTGCAGTGGCGTCGGTGCGCATGGACAGCGCGATCCGTTCTGCGGTGCCGATTGGAATTTCACCGACGACGGTCACCATCATTTCGCCTTGAGGGGTGGTCAAGCGCCGAGAAACGGCAACGGTCGGCCCCAACTGGGTGCGCGTATCGGTGACAGTTGCACCGTTCAACGGCTCGAGAAACACCGAGAAACGAGCAAGCCCATCGTCGTACAGCAAGCTGTTGACCTGGGTTTTGGTTTCAGGATCTTTGCGGGCACTACTGCTTGTCAATTCGAAGCCCGGAGGCAACCAGTCCGAATGCCAGGATTGGGTCACTTTGGCAGCCGAAGCCTTGTCACTGTCCAGGTTAACGGTCTTGCAATCAGCCCCTGCACGCAAGTCGCTGTCAGAGGGAACATCTGCAGTGTTCAGTTGGGTGAACTGGAAACGCTCCAGCAACTGGCCCTTGTCGTTCAATAACAACGATTTAAGCGGCAGGCCGGTTTCTTTATCCAGATGCAGTTCAAAACCATATCGATGCTGATCACGCGGCGTCAGTGAAACGATCACTGCCGGACGCCCAGCCACACGCGATTTGCCGATGACGGCAAGGTCATACCAATTCTTGAGCTTTTGAGGATCGAGTGCACGCGCGGTGGAATTGGGAGAATCTCCAAGCCCCGCAATCAGGGTGCCGCTGACGCATTGAGTATGTCCATCAACGCGCACGACTTCCTGAGCCGAACCGTCGAGCTGCAGTAAACGCTCGCGGACCTTGCCATCCTGGACGCGGTGCCAGATGTTGTGGGTAGAGAAACTACCGTTACGCTCGTAAACGAAAGTACCGTAAAAGCTTTGCTTTTGCTCAGCTTGGCCCAGGCGGGTCAACCAGTCCTGGGCTTCATCGGCATGGGCTGGAACAACGAACCAGCCACTGAGCAGAAGCGTAAGTAGAGGTATGGCGCGCATGATCCTCCTTAACGGTTTTCCAGGCTTGCTGCACGAGCATACGGCAGTGCACTTTCAGTGCCTTTCAATGCAGCCTGTTGAGCGTGTTGGCGCAGATAGCTTGGCAGACGCTGATCGTGCCAGCCTGGCTGACCTTGCAGAACGCCATTGGCCATTGGGCCAGTTGCTTCCGAACTCTCACTATAGCCTGCCAAGACAGCTGGACCCTTGACCTGAGGAACGGCCAACGTCGGCTGGTTGGATTGCTGAGCCAGTTCAACGCCGGCAATTTCGTCTTGGTTATACAGGCGAACACCGGCCAATACGGCAACAGTCACGGATGCAGCAACTGCCAGGCGACCCAGACTACGCCAAGGACCACGGGTTGCTTTTACCGGTACGGTTTCGTCAGCCAGAGCTGCCGAGACGGCCGCCGCGATATCCAGGCGTGGAAGCAGCAGGTCCTTGTGCATGACTGCCCGAGCGATTTGATAACGAGCCCAGGTTTCACGGGTTTCAACATCGTCAAAGGCATTTAATACCCGACGCAATTCCAATTCGTCCGCTTCGTTATCCATCACTGCGGACAGCGATTCCTGCAGGGCTTCACGACTCATGGCGTTCCTCTCTTGGCTATCGCCGCTGTCTTTAGTTTTCCTGCAACAACGGCTGCAGGGCTTTATCGATGGCTTCCCGAGCGCGGAAAATCCGGGAGCGCACGGTACCCACCGGACATTGCATGACTGCCGCAATGTCCTCGTAACTCAGACCATCGAATTCACGTAAAGTTAAGGCCGTACGCAAATCTTCTGGAAGTTGCTGAATGGTTCGATGGACGGTGCCTTCGATCTCATCCCGCAGCAACGCACGTTCTGGTGACTCGAGATCCTTGAGGCCATGATCGCCATCGTAGAACTCTGCATCCTCGGAACTTACATCGCTATCCGGCGGCCGGCGGCCGCGTGAAACCAGATAGTTCTTCGCCGTGTTGATGGCGATGCGGTAAAGCCACGTGTAAAACGCGCTGTCTCCGCGAAAATTTCCAAGTGCGCGGTAAGCCCTGATAAAGGCTTCCTGTGCCACATCCTGGGCTTCATGGGTGTCGTGCACGAAACGCACGATCAACCCGAGAATTTTGTGCTGGTACTTCAGCACTAACAGATCGAAAGCGCGCTTGTCGCCGCGTTGAACGCGCTCGACCAGCTGCTGATCCTCTTCCTGGGTTAGCATGAACACTCCTCGATAAGCTCGGAGGAGGCTTGCATAACTAAACGACCAGACTTGCAAACATAGACTCGGGCTTTTCGCAAAAGTTCTCCCCTCCAGGCAAGTTTCCTGCGGGCTCTGATTTGGCACGCACGAAAAGCGCAGCGCGGGCTAGCCCGGCTGCGCGAATAGTCTTTTCATCGGATTCGTCGGCAAGGATCCAGCCACAGATCCCGCGTTGAAGCCGACACTGTCCCTTGATTCGGGCAACGGTCTATTGATCTTGGCCCTTTGGCAAAAGTTCCAAATATTTATAGCCGCGCGAACCGACATTGTGCGGATATGAACAGAAAAAGACTGTTAAATCCACGATACAGTCCTGTTGTCGCCGAACCGGCCAAAAAAACATCCGACGAAGCGTCCGATAAATTCCGTCACAGTAGTTTCACAATGCCATATAGGCTCGGCTATTGTGCCGCTCCCCCTCTCTATATACTAGTGGGCTGTGTGGCTGCCTTGACTCGCCGTTGCGGGAGTTTTGCGCCAACCCCGACCCGGGTCGCATTGAGCGGAATCCTGAAATGAGCCAACAGTTTCAACACGATGTTCTGGTAATTGGCAGCGGCGCTGCCGGTTTGAGCCTTGCGCTGACCTTGCCCGGTCATCTGCGCATCGCCGTTCTGAGCAAAGGCGACCTCGCCAATGGCTCGACGTTCTGGGCCCAGGGAGGTGTTGCTGCCGTCCTGGATGACACCGACACCGTTGAGTCTCACGTCGACGACACGCTCAATGCCGGTGGTGGCCTGTGCCACGAAGACGCCGTACGCTTTACCGTCGAGCACAGTAAAGAAGCCATTCAGTGGCTGATCGACCAGGGCGTACCCTTTACCCGTGACGAACAATCCGGTACCGAAGACGGTGGATTCGAATTCCACCTGACTCGCGAAGGCGGGCACAGTCATCGACGCATCATCCATGCAGCCGATGCCACCGGCGCCGCAATTTTCAGAACCTTGCTCGATAAAGCCAGGCAACGCCCCAACATCGAACTGCTGGAGCAGCGGGTTGCAGTCGACCTGATCACCGAGAAACGTCTGGGCCTGGAAGGCGATCGCTGCCTCGGCGCCTATGTCCTCAATCGCAGCACTGGCGAAGTCGATACCTACGGCGCCCGCTTTGTGATTCTCGCGTCGGGCGGCGCTGCCAAGGTCTACCTCTATACCAGCAACCCCGACGGTGCCTGCGGCGACGGTATTGCCATGGCCTGGCGTTCCGGCTGCCGGGTGGCGAACCTGGAATTCAACCAGTTCCACCCCACCTGCCTGTATCACCCTCAAGCCAAGAGTTTCCTGATCACCGAAGCCCTTCGCGGTGAAGGTGCGCACCTGAAACTCCCTAATGGCGAACGCTTCATGCACCGCTTCGACCCCCGAGGCGAGCTGGCACCGCGGGACATCGTCGCCCGGGCCATCGACCATGAAATGAAGCGTTTGGGTGTTGACTGCGTCTACCTGGACATCAGTCACAAGCCCGAGTCGTTCATCAAGACGCACTTCCCGACGGTCTATGAACGCTGCCTCGAATTTTCCATCGACATTACCAAACAGCCAATTCCAGTGGTGCCGGCCGCGCACTACACCTGCGGCGGCGTGATGGTCGATCAAAACGGCCGCACCGACGTGCCCGGCCTGTACGCCATCGGCGAAACCAGCTTTACCGGCCTGCACGGCGCCAACCGCATGGCCAGCAATTCGTTGCTGGAGTGTTTTGTGTACGCGCGGTCGGCTGCGGCAGACATTCTTGAACAGCTGCCCGCCGTATCGATCCCGATCGCCCTGCCCGTCTGGGATGCGAGCCAGGTCACCGACTCCGATGAAGACGTGATCATTGCGCACAACTGGGATGAATTACGGCGGTTCATGTGGGACTACGTCGGCATCGTGCGCACGAATAAACGCTTGCAGCGAGCGCAACACCGCGTGCGCCTGCTGCTCGATGAAATCGACGAGTTCTACAGCAACTACAAGGTCAGCCGGGATTTGATCGAACTGCGCAACCTCGCCCAAGTGGCCGAGCTGATGATCTGCTCGGCGATGGAACGCAAGGAAAGCCGCGGCCTGCATTACACGCTCGACTACCCGAACATGCTGCCGGTCGCCCTGGACACTATTCTGGTGCCGCCCACCTACGCCGACTGAACTTGAGCCGAACCCGCAGGCGTCGGTGCACATCCGCCGCCTGCGAATCCCGGGGCACACAGACCGACCGCACGCGCCGCTCCCCCCTCAGGCGAAAACGCAGCACCACTATCAATGGCAATGCGAGGCTGTCCGGCCGTAGCTGTACCGACTGCCAACCCGCCGCTTGATTCCATAACTGCCAGCCGTCGGCGTCACGCCGCAAACCGCGAAAAGCCTGGGGATGACTGAGCAGAATTTGCCGAGGCAGCACCCATGCGCCATGTATCAGACAGGCGAAAGCGCCGAGCAGACTTGCCCAGAGGGGAATTAAAAGCGGGAATAGTGAAACCAGCGCGAGCAGCTGGGCGATCAGATAAGCCGCCAGCAACTGCCGTGAGGCATGCCAGCGGCATTCAAACGAATTACTTGGGCTGGACACGATCCAGAATCATGCGAACCATGCGCTGAAGCTCCGGATCTTCCGATTCGGCCCGCTCCATGAACCAGCCAAACATGTCCTGATCTTCACACTCCAGCAGCCTGACGTAGCAGTCGCGATCAACCTGGTTCAAGTGCGGATAAACTTCCTTTACGAAAGGCACCAGCAACACGTCAAGTTCAAGCATGCCGCGGCGGCTGTGCCAGTAGAGGCGATTCAGTTCAACATTTTCGACCATGGAGCGCTCCTCAAATAGGCCGCAAGTATACAGCCCCCTGTCCGGGCGAACAGTCGGCTTTGGTCGGTCAATACGCTGCTTTTGTGAACTACCCATTTCAAGAGCGCGCCCTTATGATGTCCCCCAGACTCTTTACCCTGCGATGACCCATGGCCGATTCCGCTTTTTTCTGCACCCTGTCCCACGAAGGCGTTCTCGCGGTTCGAGGCGCGGACGCCAGCAAATTCCTGCAAGGCCAATTGACCTGCAACCTCAATTACCTGAGTGACACCCAAGCCAGCCTCGGCGCCCGCTGTACCCAGAAAGGCCGCATGCAGTCGAGCTTCCGCATCCTGCTCGAAGGTGACGGCGTTCTACTGGCGATGGCGACAGAGCTGTTGGAGCCGCAACTGGCGGACCTGAAAAAATATGCGGTGTTTTCCAAATCAAAGCTGACCGATGAAAGCCACGCCTGGGTTCGTTTCGGTGTTGATCATGGCGATGACGCGCTGACCGGTCTGGGCCTCGCCTTGCCGGCGGAAACCGACAGCGTCGTCCGTAACGACGGCCTGATCGCCATCCGTGTTTCGCCGAACCGCGCTGAGCTCTGGGTCGCCGTCGATAAAGCTGATGACATCAAAGGCAAGCTGTCCGCCGTTTTGCCCGAACGCGATCTCAATCAATGGCTGCTCGGACAGATCCGCGCCGGGATCGGCCAGGTCATGCCTGCTACCCGCGAGCTGTTCATCCCGCAGATGCTCAACCTGCAAGCCGTCGGTGCCGTCAGCTTCAAGAAAGGCTGCTACACCGGCCAGGAAATCGTTGCGCGCATGCAATACCTCGGCAAACTCAAGCGCCGTCTGTACCGCTTGCAGCTGGATGCCAGTGAACTACCCGAACCCGGCGCACAACTTTTCTCGCCGACCCACGCCAGCTCCATCGGCGAAGTGGTCATTGCTGCGCGCACTGAGCAAAACATTGAACTCCTGGCGGTGTTGCAAGCCGAAGCAGCAGAAGGTGGCGATATCCACCTGGGCGCGCTCGAAGGGCCTGCCTTGCAACTGCTCGACCTGCCTTATGAACTGGACCGCGACCGCGAAATCCAGCGTTGAAGGCAGCACCTGTCGCAATCCCCCTGGAAAGACGAAATGAGCGAGCTGGCGGATAAGGTCCAACAGGATTTGGTGGCGGCCATCAACAACGATGATCTGGTTCTGCCAACACTACCGGAAGTGGCCCTGCAGATTCGCAAGGCCGCTGAAGACCCGGAAATCAGCGTCAGCGCCCTGAGCAAAGTGATCGGCCGCGATACCGCGTTGTCGGCGCGACTGATCAAGGTCGTCAATAGCCCCCTGCTGCGCGCGACTCAGGAAGTGACTGACCTGCACACGGCCATCACTCGCCTGGGCGTCAATTACAGCAGCAACCTGGCCATCGGCCTGGTCATGGAACAGATTTTCAATGCCCGCTCTGAAGTGGTTGAGCAGAAAATGCGCGAAGTCTGGCGCAAGAGTCTGGAAATTGCCGGCATCAGCTATGCACTGTGTCGCCGCTACACCCAGCTCAAACCGGATCAGGCAGCACTTGGCGGGTTGGTGCACCAGATCGGCGTACTACCGATTCTCACGTACGCTGAAGATCACAACGAATTGCTGGCCGACTCCATCAGCCTCAACCACGTGATCGACCAGATACATCCGTTGATCGGCGACAAACTGCTCAGGGTCTGGGACTTCCCGGAAAAGCTGGTGAAGTTGCCAGGACAGTACCTGGACTTTCAGCGCGATTCCGAGCGAGTGGATTACGTGGATGTGGTGCAAGTTGCGAGTTTGTACTGCCACAAGGGCACCGACCATCCGATTGCGCGAGTGAATGCGTTCGACGTGCCGGCGTTCAAGAAACTGGGAATTGACCCTGACAATCTGGCTGTCTGCCAGGATCTGGAAGCATCGCGCTCGATGTTTTACTGATCACTGTGGCGAGGGACAGCGCCCTTGCCACAAAACCCTCACCCCGCAATAAAACTCACCCGCACCTTCAACCCGGCCTGCTCGCCATCGTGCAGGCTGATCTGCGCCAGGTGCGCACGACAGATCTCCCCAACAATCGCCAACCCCAATCCCGAGCCGGCCACTTGCTGATTGCGCCGATAAAAGCGCTCGAACACGCGCTCGCGCTCTTCGAGTGGAATGCCAGGGCCATCGTCCTCAACCTCCAGTACCGCAGGCGGCGTCACCCGCAAAATCACGTTACCGCCCGGTGGCGTGTGGGCCAGCGCGTTGTCCACCAGGTTGCTCAACAACTCATTCAACAGCGTCGGCTCACCGCGCAGCCACACCGGCTCGTCCGCTTCCAACGCCAACGCCACCCCGCGCGCATGAGCCAGTGGCGCCATGGCCATGCCCAACTCGCGAGCCAACTGACTGAGGTCGAGTAATTGCGCGCCACCTTCGGCAATCGCACGCGCCCCGTTTTCAACCCGCGCCAGCGACAGCAGCTGATTGGCCAGGTGCGTCAGGCGATCTGTGCCCTGGGCCGCCGTTTCCAGGGTGCTGCGCCACGTCTGCGGTTCGGTTGAACGCAGGCCCAATTCAAGTCGCGCCTTGAGCGCTGCCAAGGGTGTACGCAACTCATGGGCGGCATCGGCAATGAACTGCGCCTGACGCTCGAACTGTCCGCGCAGCCGTTCGGTAAAGTGATTGAGCGCGCGCACCAATGGCCCTAGCTCATGCTGCACTTCCACCAACGGCAACGGCCGCAAATCGTCCGGCTGACGCTCTTCCACTGCGGTGCGCAAACGTTCCAGCGGACGCAATGCCGCACTGACCGCAAACCACACCATCAGCAGCGCACCGATCGCCAGCATCCCTAACCGCAGCAACGTATCCGCCGCCAGGCTGCGCGCCATGCTGACCCGTGCCTCATCGGTTTCTGCGACACGAATCTCCGCCATGCCGTTCATGTTCGGCTCGCTCACCGGTTTGAGCAGGCTGACCACTCGGACGTTCTGGCCCTGATACTTGGCGTTGTAGAAGCGCGCCAGTGCGGGATAGTCATCCGTGCGAGGTGTTCCCGGCGGCGGCGGTGGAAGGTTTTCGTACCCGGAAATCAAATTCTGGTGGATGTCGTTGACCAGGTAAAAAATGCGCCCCGCACTGTCGTAAGCGAAGGTATCGAGGGCCACATAAGGCACATCGGCGCTGAGCGTACCGTCACGCTGCGAAACACCAGCGGCGATGGTTCGCGCGGAGGCCAGCAACGTGCGGTCATAAGCGGTGTCGGCGGCTTCGCGCCCGTTCCAGTAAGCACTCAATCCACTGGCCAGCATCAACACCACCAGCAACAGCGCGAGGTTCCACAGCAACCGCCAACGCAGGCTGCTGGGCTTATGCATCACGACTTTCCAGCAAATAGCCGAGACCGCGGAAGGTCACGATGGCGACCGGGTGGCCGTCGAGTTTTTTGCGCAAACGGTGGACGTAGATCTCGATGGCATCCGGGCTGGCTTCTTCATCCAGCCCGAACACCTGGGAGGCCAGTTGCTCTTTGCTCATCACCCGACCGGGACGCGCGATCAACGCCTCAAGTACGGCTTGCTCGCGGGAAGTCAGCGTCAGCAATTCTTCGCCGAGGGTGAAGCGCCGGGTGTCCAGATCATAGGCCAGCACCCCGCAGGTCTGCTGCCGTTCACCGCCCAGCACACTGCGCCGCAACAAGGCTTTGACTCGCGCTTCGAGCTCCGTCAGTTCGAAAGGTTTGGCCAGGTAGTCATCGGCGCCCAGGTTCAAGCCATGTACCCGATCCTTCACGTCGCTGCGCGCGGTCAGCATCAATACCGGCAAGTTTTTACCGCGAGAACGCAGGCGCGCCAGCACTTCGAATCCGTCCATGCGCGGCAGCCCGACGTCGAGAATTGCCATGGCATATTCCTCGCTGCTCAAGGCCAGGTCAGCGGCCACGCCATCGTGCAAAACGTCCACGGTCAGCCCTGTGCCCTTGAGCGCCTGAGCGACACTTTCAGCGAGCTGCAGATGGTCTTCGACGAGCAGGACACGCATGGATCATTACCTCATTCAGGGATGGTCGACGCCATTCTTTGGCGCGAAGTTTACAGCCGCATCCGTCGCTGTGAAGCCCGAAAACCGTGAAAGGTTGCTGAAAGGTTAGCGAAAGGTTGAGCCGTTAGAGTCGGCCCACGGATGGTTTCGACTGCAAGCCATCAACTCGTGCTTTGAAATGTAGCTCCCGAAAAACGCCTTGATGCGTTTTCGCCAATAAGAACAATAACCGAGGTACTGCACCATGCCGTTATTACAGCGCCAGGCTGTCCCGCCCTACCCTTTCCCTGAATCTCCACCGCTTGCCAGCGCCGCTACCGGTTGCACGGTGCGAACCCGCCTCGCCTGACTCATCTCGAAAAACAATAACTCCTGTGGAGACATCATGAATCGATCACTGCGCCGTTTCGCCCTCGCCGCCAGCTGCATGCTGTTTGCCGGCCAACTGATGGCCGAACCAAAACGCCCGGAATGCATTGCCCCAGCCTCGCCAGGTGGTGGTTTCGACCTCACCTGCAAACTGGTGCAGAGCGCGCTGGTCAACGAAAAGCTGCTGAGCAAACCAATGCGTGTGACCTACATGCCCGGTGGTGTAGGCGCCGTGGCCTACAACGCAGTGGTCGCTCAACGTCCGGCCGACGCCGGCACTCTGGTGGCGTGGTCCAGCGGTTCATTGTTGAACCTGGCGCAAGGCAAATTCGGTCGTTTCGATGAGAACGCCGTGCGCTGGCTGGCCGCCGTCGGCACCAGCTACGGCGCTATCGCGGTGAAAAGCGATTCGCCGTACAAGACCCTGGACGACCTGGTCCAGGCGCTGAAAAAAGACCCGAGCAAAGTCGTCATCGGTTCCGGTGGAACCGTCGGTAGCCAGGATTGGATGCAAACCGCGCTGATCGCCAAAGCAGCCGGCATCAATCCGCGCGACTTGCGTTACGTTGCCCTCGAAGGCGGCGGTGAAATCGCCACGGCACTGCTCGGCGGCCATATCCAGGTCGGCAGCACGGACATCTCCGACTCCATGCCGCACATCCAGAGCGGCGACATGCGCCTGTTGGCCGTGTTCTCCGAAAAACGCCTGGACGAGCCGGAAATGAAAGACATTCCGACGGCTAAGGAGCAGGGCTACGACATCGTCTGGCCAGTGGTTCGCGGCTTCTACCTCGGGCCAAAAGTCAGCGATGAAGACTACGCCTGGTGGAAAGACGCCTTCGACAAACTCCTCGCTTCCGAAGAGTTCGCCAAGCTGCGCGATCAGCGCGAACTGTTCCCGTTCGCCATGACCGGTCCGGAGCTGGACACGTACGTGAAGAAGCAAGTGTCGGATTACAAAGTGCTGGCCAAAGAATTCGGCCTGATTCAGTAATCGCCTCTGTCCAGCGGCTGCGTCCCCGATGATCGAGGGGACGCGGCACAGGAGTTCCCCATGCTCTTACAACGCATTTTTGCTTCGGTGCTGTTGCTGGCCTGCGTCGGCCTGGCACTGATGGCATGGCCGTATCAGGCCGCTTTTTCCTACGAACCGGTGGGGCCTCGGGCCTTTCCACTGCTGATGCTCGGCCTGATGGGCCTGGCGCTGCTGTACATGGTATTTCGCCCGGCGCCGATCAAGCACGACGCTGACGAACCCCCGATGGACCGTGAAACCCTGACCAAAATCGCGATTTGCGTCGTGCTGCTGCTGGTATTCGCCGGCACCTTCGAACCGCTTGGGTTCATTGTGGCCAGCATCCTGGTCGGCATTCCGATGGCACGCCTGTATGGCGGTCGCTGGGTGCCCAGCACAGTGATCATCAGCCTGATGGCGATCGGTCTCTACCTGCTGTTCGACAAGTTGATGGACGTGCCGCTGCCTCTGGGCCTGCTCGACGTTCTGGAGAACTGATATGGATACTCTTGGTTATTTGGGTCAGGGTTTCGGCGTTGCGCTGAGCCCGTACAACCTGGTGACAGCGCTCTGCGGCACCCTGATCGGTACGGTCGTCGGCCTGTTGCCGGGCCTGGGACCGATCAACGGCGTAGCGTTGTTGATCCCGATCGCATTCGCCCTTGGCTTGCCGCCAGAGTCAGCGCTGATTCTGTTGGCAGCGGTGTACCTGGGCTGCGAATACGGCGGCCGGATCAGCTCGATCCTCCTGAACATCCCGGGCGAAGCCTCCACCGTGATGACCACCCTCGACGGTTACCCGATGGCCCGTAAAGGCCTGGCCGGCGTGGCACTGTCGCTGTCGGCGTGGAGCTCGTTCATCGGTGCGTTCATTGCCACCTGCGGCATGGTGCTGTTCGCGCCGCTGCTGGCGAAATGGGCGATTGCCTTTGGGCCGGCGGAATACTTCGTGCTGATGGTCTTCGCGATTGTCTGCCTGGGCGGCATGGCCGGCGATCGTCCGTTGAAGACGTTTATTGCCGCCTTGATCGGCCTGTTCCTGTCCACGGTCGGGATCGATGCCAACAGCGGCGTGTATCGATTCACCGGGGACAACATCCACCTCACCGACGGTATTCAATTCGTCGTACTGGTGCTGGGCCTGTTCTCTATCAGTGAAATTCTCCTGCTGCTGGAAAAAACCCATCACGGCCAGGAAGCGGTGAAAGCCACCGGACGGATGATGTTCAACTTCAAGGAAGCCTCGGCGGTGTTCGTGGTGAACCTGCGTTGTGGCGTGCTCGGCTTCATCATGGGCGTACTGCCCGGCGCCGGTGCAACACTGGCCAGCGCTGTGGCCTACATGACCGAGAAACGCATCGCCGGTGCCAAAGGCACGTTCGGCCAGGGCGACATGCGCGGCCTCGCGGCACCTGAAACCGCCATCGGCGGCGCAGCGTGTGGCGCACTGGTGCCAATGCTGACCCTCGGCGTTCCGGGTTCGGGTACCACCGCGGTGATGATCGGTGCGCTGTCGCTGTACAACATCACCCCGGGTCCCCTGCTGTTCCAGCAACAACCGGACATCGTCTGGGGCCTGATCGCGTCGTTGTTCGTCGCCAACATCATGCTGGTGATCCTCAACATCCCGATGATCCGCATCTTCACCCGCATCCTCGCTGTGCCGAACTGGGCACTGGTGCCCGTTATCGCGATCATCACCGGCATCGGCGTCTACGCGGTGCATGCGACCACGTTCGACTTGTTCCTGATGATCGGGATCGGCATCTTCGGTTACATCCTGCGCAAGCTGGACTTCCCGCTGTCCCCGGTGCTGCTGGGCTTCATCCTCGGCGGCCTGATGGAACAGAACCTGCGTCGCGCCTTGTCGATTTCCAACGGTGCACTGGAAATCCTCTGGTCGAGCCCGATCACGTTCGGTGTCTGGGTACTGACCGCAGTGATGTTGCTGATGCCGCTTCTGCGGATCTGGCGCAAACGTTCTGTCGCCCGGCGCGTTGTGGCCGATGTCTGATCGCACACCGTTCAACGCCTGGTGGGGTACGCCGCTGGTCGGCGCGCTGGGCGGTTACCTGGCCAGTCTGATCGGCTGGCCATTGCCGTGGATGGTCGGGTCGTTGCTGGCGATCATCCTGGTGCGCTGCCTGACACCCTGGCAGCTGGCGGAAATCCCTGGTGGCCGCAAATGCGGCCAGTGGGTGGTCGGTATCGGTATCGGCCTGCACTTCACCCCTGTGGTGATGGAGCAGGTGCTGAGCCACTTCGGTTTGATCTTCTTCGGTGCGTTGGTCACCAGCCTGTCCGCCGTGGTCGGGGTCTGGTTGATGCGCCGTACCGGTGAAGATCGCGCCACCGCGTTCTTTTCCAGCATGCCTGGCGGTTCAGGCGAGATGGTCAACCTCGGCGCCCGCAACGGTGCAGTACTCAGCCGCGTCGCGGCCGGGCAAAGTTTGCGGGTGTTGGTGGTGGTTCTGTGTGTACCGGCAGCGTTCAAGTATTTGCTGGGCGACGGAGCACCGGTGTTTCACCCTTCCGCCGTCAACTGGTGGTGGCTGGCGGTTCTTTTCCCGGCAGGTGCCTTGGCTGCCTGGCTGTGGGAACGTCTGCGTCAACCCAACCCGTGGCTGTTCGGCCCTTTGCTGGTGAGTGCGGCGGTGAGCGTTGGTTGGGATCTGCACATCGGATTGCCCGACGGCGGCAGCCAGATCGGCCAATGGCTCATCGGCAGTGGCCTGGGTTGCCACTTCAATCGACAGTTTTTCCGTCGCGCACCATCGTTCATGGGGCGCACCTTGATCGGCACGGTGCTGACCATGTTGATCGCAACCGTGGCGGCGCTGGGGTTGAGTGCGCTGACCCACCTGGATTTGCGTTCGCTGACACTGGGCATGATGCCCGGCGGCATTGCCGAGATGAGCCTCACGGCGGAGACCCTGCAACTGTCGGTGCCGTTGGTGACGGCGATGCAGGTGATGCGGCTGTTGTTTGTGTTGTTTCTGGCGGAGCCGTTGTTCAAGTACTGGAACCGTAGTCCAGAGTAAAGACCGAGTTGAAATCATCGCCGGCAGGCGGGCTCCCACAGGTTTTGTGAAAACCATAGACCAATGTGGGAGCCCGCCTGCTGGCGATGCTTTTCAAACCGGCGGCAACCGCCACTCAATCGGCGTCTCGCCATTCTGCTCAAGAAATTTATTGGTCCGGCTGAAATGCCCGCAACCCAAAAACCCACGATAAGCCGACAGCGGCGACGGATGCACCGACGTCAGCACCAGGTGCTTGGTCGCATCGATCAGTTTCTGTTTACTCTGGGCATGCGCGCCCCACAGCATGAACACCAGATGCGGCTGATGCTGGCTGACCACCTCAATGATCCGGTCCGTAAAAAACTGCCAGCCCTTGTCCTTGTGCGCATTGGCACTTGCCCGCTCCACCGTCATGGTGGTGTTGATCATCAGCACGCCTTGATCAGCCCAGCTTTGCAGGTAGCCATGGCTCGGGATGTCGATGTTCAAGTCGCGCTTCAACTCTTTATAGATGTTCACCAGCGAAGGCGGCGCCGGCACGCCCGGCTGCACCGAGAAACACAAGCCATGGGCCTGGCCCGGGCCGTGATAGGGATCCTGCCCCAGGATGACGACTTTCACCTTGTCCAGCGGTGTCGAGTTGAGCGCATTGAAAATCATCGGTCCCGGCGGATAGATCTCCTTGCCCGCCGCACGTTCCTGTTGCAGGAAGTTGCGCAACTCTGTCATGTAGGGCTGGTCGAACTCAGCACGCAGTGCCTCCTTCCAGCTCGGTTCGAGTTTGATACGGTCGTCAGCAGTCATGGTTACATCCGGCAAAAACAATGGGGCGAACCCTAAGAAGGCCCATCACGCTTGTCAATTGATCTGACGCAGAACCGGCACTTTCTTGCACAGCGATCATACTGAACGCTCAAATTCCCGATCGAGGTCACGATGAATCTGCACTTCGAAGAACTCACCGGCACCGACGGCGCGCGCATCGGCGTTGCCAGCCTGGATGCCGAAAAGTCCCTGAACGCCCTGTCGTTGCCGATGATCAACGCCCTGAGTGATCAACTGGACGCTTGGGCCAAGGAACCGCAAATCGTCTGCGTGCTGGTGCGCGGCAACGGGGCCAAGGCATTCTGCGCCGGCGGCGAAGTCCGTAGCCTGGTAGAAGCCTGCCGCGCGCATCCGGGTGAAGTACCGCCCCTGGCTGCACAGTTCTTTGCGGCGGAATACCGATTGGACTTCAACCTGCACACCTATCCCAAACCGCTGATCTGCTGGGGACACGGCTACGTGCTCGGCGGCGGCATGGGTTTGCTGCAAGGGGCGAGCATCCGGATTGTCACGCCCAGCAGTCGCTTGGCGATGCCGGAAATCAGTATTGGCCTCTACCCCGATGTTGGCGCCAGCTGGTTCCTGTCCCGCCTGCCCGGCAAGCTCGGCTTGTTTCTCGGTTTGACCGGTGCACACATGAATGGTCGCGATGCCATTGATCTGGACCTGGCCGACCGCTTCCTGCTCGATGAACAACAGGAACAGCTGATTGAAGGCCTGCTGCAGTTGAATTGGCAGGAGCAGACATCAATGCAGCTCAACAGCCTGCTCAAGGCCCTGCAACAGGAAGCCCTTGGGCAAATGCCCGAGGCTCAATGGCTGCCCAGACGCCAGCAAATCGACGAGCTTCTGGATGTCAGCGACGTACGTTGCGCCTGGAAGGCCATCAGCCAACAGCGCGATCACACGGACCTGTTACTCAGTCGCGCCGCCCGAACCATGAGCGAAGGTTCACCGCTGACCGCGCACCTGGTGTGGGAGCAGATCATCCGCGCCCGACACCTGTCGCTCGCGCAGGTTTTCCAGATGGAATACACCCTGAGTCTCAACTGCTGCCGACACCCCGAGTTCAGCGAAGGCGTGCGGGCGCGATTGATCGACAAGGATCAGAAGCCGCACTGGCATTGGCCAGACATCAACACCGTGCCAGATGCTGTGGTCGAAGCGCACTTCCACAAGGCTTGGGAAGGCCGGCATCCTTTGGCGGATCTGGGGGAATACTGAACGAAATGTGGGAGCGAGCCTGCTCGCGATGACGGCGTATCAGCCAACTTTAAGGTCGACTGATACATCGCAATCGCGAGCAGGCTCGCTCCCAAATGGATTTTTCTACAACCTAGCGATGACCACCCCGTCCACCATTGTCACCACGGCCGTTGTGATCGCCTCGTCCACCGTGATTATTGTTACGCCCGCCCCCTCGATAGTCATTGTTCCCACCGCGATTGCGGCCGTCCCACCCATGATTCTGATGAGCCCGATAATGCGCCCGTGGCGCCGACTGGTAATAGCGCGGTGCCGGTTGATAAACCCGCGGCTGGTGGTAATACCGGGGGGTTGGCTGGTAGTACCGCGCCGGAGGGGCGTAGTACCGGCGAGGCTGGGTGTAATAACCTCCACCACCCGAATAGTAGGTGGCGCCACTTGAGTAATAGGCAGGTGCTGGCGAGGTGTAGACCTCGGAACTGTAGTAGCTGGATCCTCCGTCGGAATAAGGCACGCACGCCCCTAAGGACAATCCCACTACTGCAATAAGAAGAATTCGGCGGAGCTGTTTTCGACAGAGCATGGCGGCCTCCTGGACCGCGAGTGAGCCATACCAGCGACGCTGGCAGGCGACAGTCAATTATTCGGTGACTGTCGAAAGATAAGACATCGATTTCAGAATCTGGTGCGCCCCAGCAACAAGTTGAAACATCTAGCCGATGAAAGGTTTTTCATCCATTCACTCGCTGATTGATGGTGCTGGCGGCTGTATCCACCGCTGAAATGACGCGGCGCGTTCAATGTGGATTGGCTACAGGACACCGCCCCTCGTATCAGCAGTGTGGACGTTCCATTGCAGTGCACCTCTGCACCATCCCAAGGCAATCAACCCTGCATCCCTTATCGACTACGCATCTGAACGCCCACGCTAGAGCCTTCAGACGGACTTGGCACGCCTCTCGCTTTAACAATCCCGTGCAGGAGTCACTACAGGTTCGCGGCACCACAATTTGCAATGGCTGACTAGGGTTCCGGCTCGCTAAGGCGAGTGACTGGTCCGAGAGTTGGCGACCTCCAGTTGAGGTTACACGGCGGGACAAAAGCCCGGGAGACAAGCCACCGCTAGCGGTGCCGCGTTGCCTCCTGTCCGCCCTTGATCAACTGGAGAACCACCATGTCCCAGCTTCGTTTACCCACCCTGCTCGCCGCTGCATTCGCAGCCGTTGTGAGCTTCTCATCCCAAGCCGCACAAAAAGACCACTTCAGCGTCTGCTGGACGATCTATGCCGGCTGGATGCCCTGGGAGTACGCGGGCAGCCAAGGCATCGTCGACAAATGGGCGAAGAAATACGGCATCAAGATCGATGTGGTGCAGCTCAATGACTATGTCGAATCCATCAATCAATACACTGCCGGCCAGTTCGACGGTTGCACCATGACCAACATGGACGCGCTGACCATCCCGGCGGCCGGCGGCGTCGACAGCACCGCGCTGATCGTCAGCGACTTCTCCAATGGCAATGACGGCATCGTACTTAAAGGCGAGGGCAAAAAAGTCACCGACCTAAAAGGCATGGACGTCAATCTGGTCGAACTGTCGGTGTCCCACTACCTGCTCGCCCGGGCGCTGGATTCCGTCGATCTCGCCGAGAAAGATTTGAAAGTGGTGAACACCTCCGACGCCGACATCTCGGCGGCTTTCAACACGGATCAAGTCAACGCCGTCACCACCTGGAACCCGATGCTCTCGGACATCAAGGCCAAGCCCGGTGTGACCGAAGTCTTCAACTCCAGCCAGATCCCCGGTGAAATCATGGACATGATGGTGGTCAACAGCGCCACGCTCAAAGACAACCCGGCCCTGGGCAAAGCATTGACCGGTGCGTGGTTCGAAGTGGTCGAGTTGATGAACGCGAAAAATGCCGCCAGCAAAGCTGCGCTCGAACACATGGCCAAAGCCTCAGGCACCGATTTGGCCGGCTTCCAGTCCCAACTCGACACCACCAAATTGTTCGCCACACCGCAGGAAGCCCTCGCCTTCACCACCAGCAAACAGCTGCCGGACACCATGCGCAAGGTCGCCGAATTCTCGTTCCAGCACGGCTTGCTGGGTGAAGGCGCGAAAGACACCAGCGCCGTCGGCATGACCTTCGCCAACGGCGTGACCAGCGGCGACAAAGCCAACCTCAAGCTGCGCTTCGACCCGAGCTACGTGCAAATGGCGGCCGACGCCAAGCTGTAATCAGGAGGACATGGCCATGCGCCTGATCAATCGCCACCCGGATCGCCCGAGTCGCCTGTTACTGGTGATCCTGCCCTTCGCCCTGGTGCTGTTCGCCTACTTCATGGGCTCGGCAGAGCGGCTGATGGACAACCCCAACGACAAGCTGCTGCCCAGCGCCGTGCAAATGACCGACGCGGTCAAACGCCTGGCGTTCACTGCGGATACCCGCACCGGGGATTACCTGCTGTGGCAGGACACCGCGTCCAGCCTGCGACGCTTGGCTATTGGCCTGGGCATCAGCGCGATTGCCGGACTTTGCCTGGGCATCGCCGCCGGCACGCTACCGCTGTTTGGGGCGCCGCTGTCCCCCTTGCTGACGGTGCTGTCGATGGTGCCACCGCTGGCGATCCTGCCGATTCTGTTCATCGTGTTCGGGCTGGGCGAATTGTCGAAAGTGATGCTGATCGTGATTGGTATCACCCCCTGCCTGGCCCGTGACCTGGAACAGCGCGCCCGGGAAATTCCGGTCGAACTGCTGATCAAGGCCCAGACCCTCGGCGCATCCACCTGGACCTTGATGTTGCGCGTGGTGCTGCCTCAACTATTGCCGCGCCTGTTGATCTCGTTGCGCCTGATGTTGGGCTCGGCGTGGTTGTTCCTCATCGCCGCCGAAGCCATTGCCTCCACCGACGGTCTCGGTTACCGGATTTTCCTGGTGCGCCGTTACCTGGCAATGGACGTGATCCTGCCGTACGTGGTGTGGATCACCCTGCTCGCCTGGCTGATGGATTGGGGCCTCAAGCGCCTGACCCGGCGTGCGTTCCCCTGGCACGAAGGTGCCTCCAAATGAGTTCCGAAGGAGCCCGCGCATGAGCTTCATCACGGTGAAAAACGTCTGGCAGCAATACGCCGATCAGGTGGTGCTCGAAGGCTTGAACCTGAACGTCAACGAAGGGGAGTTCTGCACCCTGGTCGGCGCATCCGGGTGCGGTAAGTCGACCTTCCTGCGCCTGTTGCTCGGCCAGGAACGCGCCAGTCGCGGAGAGATCCTGCTCGATGGCCAAGCCCTCGCCAGCGAACCGGATTCCAGCCGTGGCGTGGTGTTCCAGCGCTACTCGGTGTTCCCGCACCTGACAGTGCTGGACAACGTCGCCCTCGGCCTGGAGCTGCCCCGCTCGCCGTTACTCGGTCGGTTGTTTGGCAGCGCCAAAAAAGACGCCCGCGAACAGGCCTCGGTACTGCTGCACAAAGTCGGCCTCGGTCATGCGCTGGACAGGTATCCGGCGCAGCTGTCCGGCGGCATGCAGCAACGACTGGCCATCGCTCAGGCGCTGATCATGAAACCGCGGGTATTACTGCTCGACGAACCCTTCGGCGCCCTCGATCCGGGCATCCGCAAAGACATGCACGGCCTCCTGCTGGAGCTGTGGCGCGAGACGCAATTGACGGTGTTCATGGTCACCCATGACCTGTCCGAAGGCTTCAGCCTGGGCACGCGTTTGCTGGTATTCGACAAGGTCCGCGTCGACCCGCACGCCCCCGGCGCCTATGGCGCGCGCATCACCTACGACATCCCTTTGAACAGCGACCGCCGCGTCAATCGCGCCGCCGTCGATGCCTTGCCGACGCCGTTGGCAGGCCTGCTTCGTACCGCTTAGA
This sequence comes from Pseudomonas sp. MDV22-iso1, assembly GCF_058145095.1. Lineage (NCBI taxonomy): Bacteria > Pseudomonadati > Pseudomonadota > Gammaproteobacteria > Pseudomonadales > Pseudomonadaceae > Pseudomonas > Pseudomonas sp. MDV22-iso1. The sequence continues at coordinate 13,159 of NZ_JBYVMF010000001.1, read as the reverse complement.
GGAGTTTGCACATGACTGATTCGACCCAACTGTTCCCGGTCTTCGCCGAAGAAACGCTCCCTGGCGGTGGCCATCGTTCTTTCATTATGAAGCGCGACCAACTGCTGCGCCTGACCGACCTGCGCGGCGGTGCCAATGTCAGCCTGACGTTGCTCAACGCGAACGAAAAAACCGAGCGCCTGAACCTGCCCGACAGCCTCAAATGCCAACACACCGCCAAGCTCACCACCGGCCATTGCCTGTACTCGGACATGGGCCGCGTGCTGGCCGCCATTACCGCCGACACCTGTGGCTGGAGCGACAGCCTCGGTGGCGTGCTCTGCGCTGAAGAAGTCGCGCAAAAATACGGCGCCGGTCGCTATCAGGAACTGCGTAACGGTTTCTTCCGCAACGGCACTGACAACCTGCTGGTGGAGCTGGGCAAATGGGGGTTGGGCCTGTCCGACTTGCTGATGACGCTCAATCTTTTCAGCCGAGTCAACGTCGATGAGGCCGGGCATTTTCACTTCGTCGAGGGCAATTCCAAGGCCGGTGACTACATCGAGTTGTACGCCCCCATGGACACGCTGGTGGTGCTCACCGCTTTGCAACACCCGATGGACCCCTCCCCTGACTACGCACCAAAACCCTTGAAGCTTAGCTGGATGAAGGCGGACGCCAGCGTCGCCGAACACTGCCGCACCTCGCGCCCGGAAAACGAGCGCGGCTTCATCAACACCGACCGTCTGTTCGCCTGAGGATCGCTGCCATGTCACTCGCTATTGCAACCGCACAACCACAGCCTGAAAACGCGGTGTATCGCGCCACGGTCCCGGCAGGTGAACCCTTCCTGACGGAGGTCAAGGCTGGCCAGACCCTGCGCATCCTTGATCTGGAAGGCAATCAAGCCGTCGACACCCTGTTCTACAGCGTGGCCAATCCGAAAGAACGCTACGACGTACAGCGCACGTTGCGCCGGCAGAACAGCGTCTACCTGAGCACCGGCAGCGTGCTCTATTCCAACCTCGGCAAACCGATGCTGACCATCGTCGCCGACACCTGCGGACGCCACGACACCCTAGGCGGCGCGTGCGCCCAAGAGAGCAACACCGTGCGCTATGCCCTGGAAAAGCGCTACATGCACAGCTGCCGCGACAACTACCTGCGCGCCTGCGTCCACGATGGTCGACTGGGCAAGGGCGACATCGGGCCGAACATCAATTTCTTCATGAACGTACCGGTCACGGCGGACGGCGGACTGACCTTCGAAGACGGGATTTCAGCGCCAGGCAAATACGTCGACCTGCGCGCCGAGATGGACGTGATTGTGCTGATTTCCAACTGCCCGCAACTGAACAACCCCTGCAACGCCTACAACCCGACCCCGGCGGAGATCCTGGTATGGAACTGAAAATGACGCGGTTGCGTAAATGGCTGTTCACCCTGTGCCAGGCCCGCTCCGGGCAGTGCCTGAAAAAGTAAAAACACCGCAGTCCCCCTGTGGGAGCGAGCCTGCTCGCGATAGCGGTGTGGCAGTCGACATCCATTTTAAATGTGCCGACGCCATCGCGAGCAGGCTCGCTCCCACAGGGGACTGCGGTGTTCTGAAGAGAATTGTTTTTGCCGCCCGAGGACGACCCCGGCGCTTATCGAAAAACTGCGGGACGGCCCGCATCCCAGGTCGAGGCTGATGCGCAATCGCCTCCGGGGGTTATGCCATGTTCGAAAAAGTCCTGATTGCCAACCGTGGCGCCATTGCCTGCCGCATTCTGCGCACCCTGCGTGAACTGCAGGTCAAAGGCGTCGCCGTGTATTCCGAAGCTGACGCTGCCAGCCTGCACATCCTGCAGGCCGATGAAGCTCACAGCCTCGGCGAAGGCGCTGCCGCTGGCACGTACCTGGCCGTCGACAAGATTCTCGCCATCGCCCGGGCAACCGGCGCCACGGCGATCCATCCCGGCTACGGCTTCCTCTCGGAAAACGCCGCGTTCGCCGAAGCCTGCGAAGCGGCCATCATCGCGTTCATCGGCCCGACGCCAGAGCAACTGCGGGTGTTCGGCCTCAAGCACACCGCACGCGCCCTGGCCAAACAGCATGGCGTGCCGATGCTCGAAGGCACCGAGCTGCTCGACAGCCTCGACGCGGCATTGATTGCCGGCGAACACGTCGGCTATCCGGTGATGCTCAAAAGCACCGCCGGCGGTGGCGGCATCGGTATGCGCGTCTGCCGCAGCGCGGCGGAATTAAGCGAATCCTTTGAAACGGTCAAACGTCTTGGCCAAAACAACTTCAGCGACGCTGGCGTGTTTATCGAGAAGTACATCCAGCGCGCCCGCCACCTTGAAGTCCAGGTGTTCGGCGACGGTCGAGGTGACGTCATTGCCCTCGGCGTGCGCGATTGCTCCGTCCAGCGTCGCAATCAGAAAGTCCTTGAAGAAACCCCAGCGCCCAACCTGCCCGACGGCATGGCCGACGCGCTGTGTGCCGCAGCGATCAAGCTGGCCAAAGCAGTGAACTACCGCAGCGCCGGCACCGTGGAGTTTGTGTTCGACAGCGAAGCCCAGCGTTTCTACTTCCTTGAAGTGAACACTCGTTTGCAGGTCGAACACGGTGTCACCGAACAAGTGTGGGGCGTGGATCTGGTGCGCTGGATGGTGGCGCTGGCGGCCGGTGATCTGCCGCCCCTGAGCGAACTGAGCCAAGGTTTGAAACCCGATGGCCATGCCATCCAGGCACGCCTCTACGCCGAAGATCCAGGTCGGGATTTCCAGCCAAGCCCAGGCTTGCTGACGGCCGTTCATTTCCCTGCCGCCGATGGTAAACAGTTGCGCATCGACACCTGGGTCGAGGCAGGTTGCGAGATCCCGCCGTACTTCGATCCGATGATCGCCAAGGTCATCTGCTGGGCGCCGACCCGGGCAGAAGCAGCCGCCGATCTGCATCAGGCATTGGGCGACAGCGTGCTGTATGGCGTGGAAACCAACCGCGATTATCTGCGACAGATCCTGCTCGACGCGCCCTTTGCCAGCGGCCAGCCGTGGACTCGCTGCCTGGAAGATCTGGTCTATCAGGCCAACACGTTCGAGGTGCTCAGCGCGGGGACCCAAACCAGCGTGCAGGACTATCCCGGTCGTCTTGGTTATTGGGCCGTGGGCGTTCCGCCGTCCGGGCCGATGGACAGTCGCGCGCTGCGTTTGGGTAATCGTCTGCTGGGTAACGACGAAGGTGCCGCGGCACTCGAAATCACCATGAGCGGGCCGTTGCTGCGCTTCAATTGCGAGGCGGTGGTGGCGGTCACCGGGGCCGTGATCCCGCTGGCGTTGAACGGCGAAAAAGTGTCGATGAACACCACGCTGCTGATTCCGGCGGGCGCTACGTTAAGCCTCGGCACGATCGCCGGCGCGGGCGCTCGCAGCTATGTGTGCGTGCGTGGAGGCCTTCAGGTACCGGATTACCTGGGCAGCAAAAGCACCTTTACCCTTGGCCAGTTTGGTGGGCACGGAGGACGTGCCCTGCGGGCGGGGGATGTGTTGCATATCCCTGTTTTGAGCGACCGTCAGCATGGTGAACATCTGCCCGAAGAACAGGTCACCGAGCTGCCAGGCGTACGGCAAATCCGGGTGATCTACGGCCCCCACGGCGCGCCGGAATACTTCACCGAAAACTACATCGGCACCTTCTTCGCCACTCAGTGGGAAGTGCATTTCAACTCCAGCCGAACCGGTGTGCGGCTGATCGGACCGAAGCCGCAATGGGTGCGGGCTGATGGCGGCGAAGCCGGGCTGCATCCGTCGAACATTCATGACAATCCGTATGCGATCGGCGCGGTGGATTTCACCGGCGACATGCCGGTGATCCTCGGCCCGGACGGTCCCAGCCTGGGCGGTTTTGTCTGCCCTGTCACAGTCATCGAAGCGGACCTCTGGCAACTGGGGCAACTCAAGGCGGGCGACAAAGTGCAGTTCCTCCCCGTCGACCTGAAGACTGCCCGTAACCTTGCGACACAACGCTTTTGTGGCGAGGGAGCTTGCTCCCGCTCGAGTGCGAAGCAGTCGCCAGGTCTATCAGAAAAAACGGGGGATCAGGACTTGGGGCCGCTTCGCGACCCAGCGGGACGGTGCGACGATTCGACAAGCTCGCTCGCCACAGGGTTTGTGCTCCCCCAGGCGGTCGTGTCGCCTGTTGTGCTGGATTTGGGCCAGGACGATACCCGGCTGGTTGCACGCCTCTCCGGCGACACGCATCTACTGCTGGAAATCGGCGCCCCCGAGCTCGATCTCGTGTTGCGCTTTCGCGCCCACGCCCTCATGCAGGCACTGGAAAGCAAACACCTGCACGGTGTGATCGACCTGACGCCAGGCATCCGCTCACTGCAAGTGCACTACCAACCCGAACAACTGCCGCTGGCGGATTTGCTTGGCATCGTCGCCGGTGAATGGGACGCCGTGTGTGCCGCCAGGGACCTGCAAGTCCCGTCGCGCATCGTCCATCTGCCCCTGTCATGGGATGACCCTGCCTGTCAGCTGGCCATCGAAAAATACATGACCACCGTGCGCAAGGACGCACCGTGGTGCCCGAGCAACCTGGAGTTCATCCGCCGCATCAACGACCTGCCCAATCTCGACGAAGTGCAGCGCACAGTGTTCGACGCCAGCTACCTGGTCATGGGCCTGGGCGACGTCTACCTCGGCGCCCCGGTCGCCACGCCCCTCGACCCGCGGCACCGCCTGGTGACCACAAAATACAACCCCGCGCGCACCTGGACCGCCGAGAATTCGGTGGGCATCGGCGGGGCCTACATGTGCGTGTACGGCATGGAAGGTCCCGGCGGATATCAGTTCGTCGGTCGCACTTTGCAGATGTGGAACCGCTATCGCGAAGTCGCCGCATTCGATGGCAAACCGTGGTTGCTGCGCTTCTTTGACCAGATCCGTTTTTACCCGGTCAGCGCCGATGAACTGCTGCGCATCCGCCGGGATTTTCCGCTCGGGCGTTTCGATTTGAACATCGAACACAGCCAGCTGAACCTGGCGGATTACCAGGCGTTCCTGGCGAAGGAAGCCGAGACCATCGCCGCGTTTCGCGATCAGCAAAAAGGCGCCTTCAACGCCGAGCGCGAGCGCTGGATCGCCAGTGGCCAGGCGCATTTCGACAGTGAAGAACTCACCCCCGAGGTGACCGAGGATGCACCACTGGCCAGCGGTCAACAGAGCGTCGACAGCCACATCGCCGGCAACCTCTGGCAGGTTCAAGTTGAAACCGGCAGCCGGGTTCAGGCCGGCGACGTGCTGGTGATTCTGGAGTCGATGAAGATGGAAATTCCGCTATTGGCACCCATGGCTGGCGTGGTGCGCGAGATTCGCGTGCAACCGGGTTCGGCGGTGCGCGCCGGGCAGCGTGTCGTGGTGCTGGAACTCGACTGAAACCATTTCTAAAAGGATCAATGCCATGAACATCAATCTGCAACTCGACGCCCTGCGCAATGCCTACCGCGACGGCAGCGTCACGCCTCGGCAACTGCTGCTGAGCCTGCGCGACAAAGCCGCAGCGTTGAACCCGGACTATCACCTGTTCATCCACTTGCTCAGCGTCGAAGAACTGGAGCCCTATCTGGCCGCCCTCGATGATCAAACCATCGACAGCTTGCCGTTGTTCGGCGTGCCGTTCGCGATCAAGGACAACATCGATTTGGCGGGCATCCCCACCACCGCCGCGTGCCCGGCATTTGCCTATGTGCCAGAGCGCTCGGCGACCATCGTCGAGCAGTTGCTGGCGCTGGGGGCGATCCCGTTGGGCAAGACCAATCTCGACCAGTTCGCGACCGGCCTCAATGGCAGTCGATCTCCCTACGGCGCCTGCCCCAACAGCGTGTTGCCGGAGTATCCATCGGGGGGTTCCAGCGCCGGGTCTTCGCTGGCCGTGGCACTCGGTGTGGCGAGCTTTGCCCTAGGCACCGACACGGCGGGCTCGGGGCGAGTACCGGCGGCGCTGAACAATCTGGTCGGACTGAAAGCCAGCAAAGGCTTGATCTCCACAGCGGGTGTCGTACCCGCCTGCCGCACGCTCGATTGCGTCACCACCTTTACGGCGACCGCTCGAGAAGCCAGCCAGCTATTGGCGCTGACCGCGCAGCTTGATCCTCGGGACGAGTACAGCCGCAGCAACCCGCTGTGGAATGACGGCTCGGCGTTCGGTACGCCTCATCCATTTCGTTTCGGAGTACCCCGTGCGCAGGACCTGCAATTCTTCGGCTGCCCCGAAGGTCCGCTGTTGTTCGGTGATGCCATCGATCAGCTCAAGGCTTTGGGTGGTGAAGCGGTGGAGCTGGATTTGTCGCCGTTCCTCGAAGCCGCCCGCCTGCTCTATGAAGGGCCGTGGGTCGCCGAACGCTACAGCGTCGCCGGGGAGCTGATGGAGACCCATCCCGAAGCCGTGCTGCCGGTGATTCGTGCCGTGCTGGCCAAGGCGCCGGCGGTGACCGGCGTACAAACGTTCCGCGCGCAGTACCGCCTGCAAGCCCTCAAGGCGCTGTGCGACAAGGCACTGGAGGACCTCGATTGCGTCATCACGCCAACCATCGGCCGCCCGGTGACGCTAGCCGAACTGGAAGCCGAACCCGTGCTGCGCAACTCGCAATTGGGTTACTACACCAACTTCATGAACCTGCTCGACTACGCGGCCGTCGCCGTGCCGAGCGGCTTGATGGGCAATGGCTTGCCGTGGGGTGTAACGCTGTTCGGGCGGGTATTCACCGACCAGTATTTGTTGAGCGTGGCGGATGCGTTGCAGCGTCACCAAGGTTCAACGCTATCAGCACCAACGACGGTCGCCCGCAACGACCGCGCACGGCTGGTGGTATGCGGGGCGCATCTGGATGGCCTGGCGTTGAATTGGCAACTGAAACGGCGTGGGGCCACGTTGGTCGAGACGACCCACAGTTCGCCGGACTATCAGTTGTACGCACTGGCCGGTGGGCCGCCCTTTCGCCCGGGTATGGTTCGGGTGAAAAACGGCGGCGTGGCGGTTGCAGTGGAGGTGTGGGAATTGCCGAGCAGCGAACTGGGCTCATTCCTGACCGGAATCCCGGCGCCATTGGGATTGGGCAAGGTGCAACTGGCGGATGGGCGCTGGGAGAGCGGGTTCATTTGCGAAGGGTACGGGCTGGAGGGGGCTGTGGATATCAGTCACTTCGGAGGGTGGCGCGCGTACCTGAAAAATCTGCAGTGATCCCGAGGTTCCCCCTGACCCTGTGGGAGCTGGCCTGCCAGCGATGGCGGAGTATCAGTCGACTAGTGCTTTGACCGGCACACCGCCTTCGCGAAATTCACACAGAACCCTGTGGGAGCTGGCCTGCCAGCGATGGCGGTGCGTCAGTCACAGCAGCATTAACTGACACACCGCCTCCCGCGAAACTCTCACAGTTCCCTGTGGGAGCTGGCTTGCCAGCGATGGCGGTATGTCAGTCACAGTTGTGTTGACTGATACACCGCCTTCGCAAAATTCACACATAACCCTGTGGGAGCTGGCCTGCCAGCGATGGCGGTGTGTCAGTCGACTAGTGCTTTGACTGGCACACAGCCTTCGCGAGCAAGCCCGCTCCCACAGTCGTTTTGTGCGCATGGAAATAGTGTGATTTTTCAGCGCCAATCGTTTCATCCTCGCCATTCAGCGAATCTTCCTACCAACCACACCTCCCCCGCCTGACTTCTTTCCCCGCTGATCCCCCGCACAGTCTCCCGCGCCATTTTTCCTGCGCGAGGGACTGCTCATGTTCGACCCGATTGTGTGTTCGCCTGCGTTCGAAGCGCCGCGCTGATGGAACACAGCGCACGCATTGAGCAGGCACTCGACGACTTCCCCAACACCCTGACGCTGTATCGCCAGCAGCTCGATCACTGGTTCAGCCGTGCCGCCGACACCGTCAGTCACGCGACGGATCTGCCGTCGCTGATGGACATGGATCGGCGGATCAAGCTCGGTGATAGCACCACGGTGGTCGGTCGTCGCGATGACGATTTTATCTCCACGGTGGCGCAGTGCCCGAGCGGCGGGATTCTGCTGATCGAGAGTACGTTCGAGTCGGTGTATGACATTCCGTTGGGGAACATTCAGGTTGATGTGATAGCGGTCGAGGGTGGCGAGCGCAAGTCGGTCACGCTGGATGAGCACGGCAAGGGAGAGTTCGAAGGTATTCCCGGGAAGTTTTACCGGGTGCATGTGCAAAGTGCGGTGACGAAGGATCAGGTTGATGCGCTGTTCAAGTCTTACGACGGACTGACCGGGCAACTGGAAGACTGGCTGCGTAAGGAGTGGCAGGGGTTCAAGCCGCAGTGGTCGCAGTCGGTGTTTGCGGCGGCGGGGAACGGCATGCTGGCCGGGAGTTGGGCCGCGATTGTTGGGGTGTGGGACACCATCAGCCTGGTCTTCGACATTCTTAAGGATCCTGAAAAATACCGTGAGCGGCTGGGCAGCAGTGCGCAATCGCTGATGGATCTGGCTCGAGAGTCCCCCGCAGCAATGGAAAAAGCCATGCTGCTGGCGAGTGATGAAGCGGTGCTCATTTTACTGCTGCGAACTGCCAGTCTGTGGTGGGAGATGCTGCCGCCCAGTGAGGTGGCGGGTGCCACAGGAGAATTAATCGGACAGGTCCTCATCGATACGCTCATCGCGCTGGCGCTTGCGAGCACCGGGGTAGGAATACCAATCGCTGCGGCCTATCTGGCATTTCGCGGACTGAAGTACGGTTCGGTGTTGGCCGGCCTTGCGCTGCGATTCGTCAAGGCGACTTTTCACACCCTTAACTCGATCACCCAATACGTCCACGACTACAAAGCCGCCGCCGCACGCGGCATCGCGGCCGGCGCCAATCAGGGTCGCCTGCTGCTGAACTGGAACGCCCGCAAGAACACCACCCTCAAGCAGAACGAACACCGCGACGACGCCTCGAAACAAGCGAAAAACCCCAACGGTGACAGCGCTGATTCTGTATCAAAAACCGCGACTAACAAGTGCCCGGTGTCGATGGTCACCGGCGAAGAACTGCTGACCCTCACCGACGGCACGCTCGACGGCGTCCTGCCCTTCGACTTCACCCGCCTCTACCGCACCAGCGCCGCCGAGCTCGATGTCGGCCTGGGTTTCGGCTGGAGCCACAGCCTGTCCCATCGCCTGGAAATCGTCGGCGACGAAGTCATCTGGATTGATCACGAAAACCGTCGCACGCCTTTTCCCTTGCCGAACAACGAACGCCCGGCGATCCACAACAGCCTGTCGCGGGCGGCGATTTTTCTCGGTGATGCGGCCGAAGAACTGATCCTTGCCCAGGCCGGCGACGCACCGCGTTTTTACCATTTCATCAACGGTCGCTTAAGCGCGATCAGCGATGCCTACGACAACCGCCTGCACCTGACCCACGACTACCACGGCCGTCTCGAGCGCGTGGACAACGGCGCTGGTCGCGCCTTGCTGCTGCGTTACGACCGTCGCCACCTGATCGCCGTCGACTATCAGCGGTTTACCCCGGCGCCCACCGTGGCCCAGGGCTGGGTGACCGAGCAGACGCTGGTTCGTTATCGCTACGACGAGCACCAGCAGCTGATCGAAGCGACCAACGCCGCCGAGGAGAGCGAGCGTTATCGCTATGACGAGCAGCACGTGATCCTGCAGCGGCAACTGGCCGGTGGGGCGAGTTTCTTCTGGGCGTGGGAGAGGTCTGGCAAGGCGGCCCGCTGCATCCGTCACTGGGCCTCGTTTGCGCAGATGGATGCGCACTACGTCTGGGATGATCAGGGCAGCGTCACGGTCAAGAATTTCGATGGCAGCGAAGAGGTGTACGTCCACGATGATCGGGCGCGGCTGGTGCGCAAGGTCGAGCTGGATGGCGGCGAACACCTCAAGTCCTACGACGATCAGGGTCGTTTGATCGCCGAGCAGGACCCGCTGGGCGCGGTTACCGAGTATCACTACGACGAGGCCGGACGGCTGGTGGCGCTGATTCCGCCAGAAGATGCGCCGACGGCCTACGAATACCGTAACGGTTTCCTGCACGCGCGCTTTCGTGGCAAGGCCGAGTGGAAGTACCTGCGCAATGCCCAAGGCGATGTCACCGAGGCCATCGACCCCGACGGTCACGCCACGCACTACCGCTACGACGCGCAGGGTCGCTTGCTATCGATCCGTTACCCGGATCACAGCCGTCATCTGTTCGTCTGGAACGCGCTGGGCCAGCTCGTTGAAGAAACCCTGCCAGAAGGTGGCAAGCGGAAGTTTTCCTACGATGCTTTGGGGCGGAGGATTACCCAGGAGGACGAACACGGCGCCGTCACGCACTCGCAGTGGGATGCCGTCGGCCGACTGATCCACAGCACCTCCCCCTCCGGAGCCACCTGCGCTTACAGCTACAACGCCTACGGCACGCTCACCTCTGCCACCGATGAGCTGGGCCAGGTCACGCGTTACGAGTACGTCGAGGACCTGCACCTGGTCAGCCGCCGGGTCAATCCGGACGGTTCGCAGCTGCAATATCGCTACGACAACGCACAGTTGCTGCTGACGGAGATCGAGAACGAGGCCGGCGAAAAGTACCTTCTGGACTACACCGCCAACGGACTGATCCGACAGGAAACCGGCTTCGACGGTCTGCGCACCGCCTACGAATACGACCTCAACGGGCACCTGCTGGAGAAGACCGAGTTTGGCGAGGACGGCTCGCAACTGGTCACCGGGTATACACGCGATGCGGCCGGACGTTTGCAGGTCAAGACCCTGCCCGATGGCACCTCCGTTACCTATCACTACGACAGCCTCGGCCGTCTGACCAGTGTCGACGACGGTCACGACCACCCGCTGGAATTCGAATACGACCGCCAGGATCGGCTGATCACCGAACACCAGAGCTGGGGCACCTTGCGCTATGGCTACGACGCCAGCGGCCAGCTCAACCGCCTGCGCCTGCCGGACAACAGCGTCCTCGATTACCACCACGCGGCGGGTGGCGCCCTGACCGGCATCGACCTTAATGGCGCCCGGCTGACGGCACACCACTTTACCGGTGGCCGCGAACAGCAACGCCAGCAGGGCCTGCTGCTCAGCGACTATGCCTACGACGATCAAGGTCGCCTGACCGCCCACGCCATCGGCAAACCGCAACAACCCCTGTATCGCCGCGATTATTCCTACGGTGCCAACGGCAACCTCGAACTGATCTCCGACACCCGTCACGGCCGCCGCAGTTACCAGTACGACCCGCTAAACCGCCTGACTAGGGTCAACCACGCCCGCGACGACGACCCGGAAACCTTCGCCCACGACCCGGCGGGCAACCTGTTCATGCAAGACCGCGTCGGCAGGCCGTCCGTCAAAGGCAACCGCCTGTTGATGCAGGGCGACCGCCACTACGACTACGACGCCTTCGGCAACCTCATCCGCGAACGCCGCGGCACCGCACAAAAACTCGTCACCGAATACCGCTACGACTGCCAACACCGCTTGATCGGCCTCACTCGCCCCGACGGTCAAACGGCCAGCTACCGCTACGACGCCTTCGGCCGCCGCATCGCCAAAACCGTCGACGGCCTCACCACCGAGTTTTTCTGGCAAGGCGACAACCTCGTCGCCGAAAGCAGCAAAAACCACTACCGCAGCTACCTCTACGAACCCGGCAGCTTCCGCCCACTGGCCATGCTCGACGGCAAAGGCCCACGCAAGGCTTGCCCGTTCTACTACCAACTCGACCACCTCGGTACGCCGCAGGAATTGACGGATTTCAGCGGCGAAATCGTCTGGACGGCGAAGTACAACGCCTACGGCAAACTCAGTCGTCTTCAACACGGCGGCGGTGAGCAGCTGGAGCAGCCGCTGCGGTTTCAAGGGCAATACTTCGACGCCGAAAGCGGCCTGCACTACAACCGGCATCGCTACTACAATCCGGATGTTGGCCGGTATTTGACGCCCGACCCGATCAAGCTGGCGGGTGGGTTGAAGCAGTACCAGTACACGCCGAATCCGACGGGGTGGGTGGATCCGCTGGGGTTGAGTTGTCCGCCGCCGGGTAAGACTGGGTGTGGTGCGCCGGATGATGTCACTGGCGTAACGGTTGATGAAGGCGCGCCTGGACTGCCGAAGCTGACTCGTGAGGAACGACGGGCGCGGATTGATGAGTTGGCTGAGGCTAATGCATATCGAGAATTGAAAAAAATGGAAGATTCCATAATAGGTGCCCACTTCGTGGAAAAACATGGCAAGCAAACCACGTTGGAATCTCAGCGTGAGCGTGTAACTTCTGGTCGAAATCCAACAACGGGAGAAATTGAAAGGTATCAGAATGGAAATAAGGCAGGCGAGCCGATGATCCCCCCTGCCGCCACACACTTTTTGAGCCACCGCGATCAATTAAACGCCATATATAGAGCGAAATTAATTTTCCGACAAACCGATCTACAAACATCACGTAGACCTATAGACATGGGAAAAATAATTGGAGAGGGGTATAAGCGCGACGGTCTGGAGTATGGTCAGCAGACCAAAGCCATTGTCATATTGAATAATAGCGGCCACCCTAAAACTTCTTTCACGGATTTCGACTAGTGAAAAATAACTTTAACATCGCAGATATACGCAGCCTTCTTTTTGTTTTCGACATAGAAAACACCTACGACGCAGAAAGAGAAACTATTATAGCTTCAAAAAACGTAAACAATGAGCGAGAGCTCACCGAGATGTTTGACATCTTAATGGAACCAGAATTTCTTGCTTACACCTCTAAAGAAAGAGACTCTCTAATATGCACAATCGAGTATTTTCTACGCGAGAGTGATACTTTTGATCGGGTATTCGAGAAAATGACAACCTATTTCGACGACGAAGTTGTCAACCGAAAGGCATTTATGGAAGTACTTCTTCGCTGCCTACGACGATACCAAGAAAACAATCATAATTAACTAGAGTGCGGCTTAATTAAACTCACGTTACCAATATTAAATTTTCGTGACTTCCGCGAAATCGATCCTACAACCAGCGATTTTTCCGGACAATCTCGTCGGAAATTTCCTTCAATTTCTAGCGGTGTTCATGAACTGGTGCGAGATGGGTTCCATCGATAGTCTTCGATGGTCGCTGCAATTGCAGCGAGTGCGATCCACGAACCCCACATTCCAAGCCAATAGCTGACGGCTGATGCTGT
>NZ_JBYVMF010000019.1:120140-127113 GCF_058145095.1 Pseudomonas sp. MDV22-iso1 | reverse complement strand
TCCATGCCCAGGACGCTGGTGCCTTTGATGCTTTCCGGAATGACGCTGGCGCTCAAGGCTTCCAGGGAATCAAAGCCGAGGCTGTTGAGCATGGCTTGCTCATCGCCGGAACGCGGGCCGATGTGGCGGGCGATGAATTCGTTGGCAGTGGTGAGATTGATTTGAGTCATGTCGGCGCTCCTCAGGCTTCGGCGTTGGCTTTGATCAGACGGTCGTAGGCGTCCTGATCCAGCAGTTTGGCAACAGCCGAAGGATCGACTGGCTGGAAGCGGAAGAACCAGCCTTCGCCCATCGGGTCTTCGTTGACCAGCTCAGGGCTGCTGTCGAGCGCCGGGTTCACTTCCAGCACTTCACCGTCCAGCGGCATGTAAACGCCGCTGGCCGCTTTTACCGATTCCACGGTAGAAGCTTCAGCGCCTTTGTCGTAGGACTGCAGCTCGGGCAGTTGTACGAAAACCACGTCGCCCAGGGCGTTTTGCGCGAAAGCGGTGATACCGACTGTGACGGTGCCGTCAGCTTCGGTGCGCAGCCATTCGTGATCTTCAGTAAAACGCAACTCGCTCATGGAAACTCCTAAGGGGGCCAGACTCGTCTGGTGGACGCGATTGAATGCTTGGGCAAAGCCCTGCTTTATGGGGGGTTACTTAGCAATATCGCGGCCAACGTTGTTTAATCCTTATAAATCAGGCGTTTAAAGGGTTTTATAAAACGGCGACGATTGTTCTCTGTAGCGATATCGCTACAGTACAGGCAGAAGAAGAAACGCTATGGGGATCAAAGCTTTGCAATACGGGGGGGGGAGGCGCTTGTAGCGATTTCGTTCCACTGTAGCGCTTTCAGTACAAGTGGAGGTCGTTTTTCAACACGGTCTAAGACAATCTAAACCTTGTGGGAGCGCCTGCAGAATTGAGTTTCAGCTCAAGCCTCAAGGCTTGTTCGGAATCCCATACTTGCGCAACCGATGGGCAATCGCGGTATGTGAAGTCTGCAGGCGACTGGCCAACTGCCGGGTCGAGGGATAACTGACGTACAGTTTTTCCAGCAGGGATTTTTCGAACTCGTCGACGGCCTGTTCCAGGCTGTCGATATCGTTGTCGCTCTGACGCGCCACCGAGGTGCCGGCGATGTCCAGATCGCCAATGTCCACCAGACTGCTTTCGCAAATCGCCGCGGCGCGGAAGATCACGTTCTGCAGCTGCCGCACATTGCCCGGCCAGCGGTTGCCCAACAGTGCCGGATAAGTGCCCGGCGCCAGGCGACACACCGGACGCTGGATTTGCGCGCACGCCTGCTGCATGAAGTAGCGAGCGAGCAGCAGAATATCCTGACCCCGTTCGCGCAGGGGCGGGACTTCGACATTCAAGACGTTGAGGCGATAGAACAGGTCTTCACGGAAGGTGCCTTCGCTGACCATTTTTTCCAGGTCGCGGTGCGTCGCACTGAGGATGCGCACGTTGACCTTGACCTCGCGATCACCGCCCACGCGCCGGAAGCTGCCGTCGTTGAGGAATCGCAGCAGTTTCGCCTGCAGATAAGGCGACATCTCACCGATCTCATCGAGAAATACCGTGCCCTGGTTGGCCAGTTCCATCAGCCCTGGCTTACCCCCGCGTTGCGCGCCGGTAAAGGCGCCAGGGGCATAGCCGAACAGTTCGCTTTCGGCGAGGTTCTCCGGCAGTGCCGCGCAATTCAACGCAAGAAACGGTGAACTGTGCCGGGCACTGATGGCGTGGCAGGCGCGGGCTACCAGTTCTTTACCCGTACCGGTTTCACCTTGAATCAGCAGGGGGGCATCGAGGGCGGCAACTCGCTGGGCGCGCGCCTTGAGCGTACGAATTGCCGGGGACTCGCCGAGTAACGCATCGAAACCTTCGGCGTGATCATGGTGCAATGCCGACAGGCGTTCGCCGATGCGATTGGGTTGATACAGCGTCAGCAGGGCGCCGGCGTCGGTGATGGGCGTGGCGTCCAATAACAGGGTCTGGCCGTTGACGGTGATCTCGCGCAGCGGCAGGCGAAAGCCCTGTTCGAGCAACGCATCGAGCAGGGCCGGATCGGCAAACAGCTCGGCGACGCTTTCACCGGCCGGTTCGCGCCCATACAGCGCAATCATTGCCGGATTGGCCAGCAAGACGTTGCCGGCACTGTCGAGTGCCAGCACCGGGTCGGTCATGGCGGCGAGCAGGGCATCGAGCTGCAGGTGCCGGCGCTGGCCGGGCAGAATGTCCACCACGGTCACCGCTTGCACACCGCGCACGCTAAACAGCGCGTCGCGCAGCTCCTCAAGCACTTCCGGACTCAGGGTCGGGGCGTCGATATAGACGTTGGGCGGCACCATTTCCACCGCGTCCAAATTGAGATTGCGCCCACCCAGCAAGGCCAGGACTTCCTGGGTAATGCCGACTCGGTCGATGAAGCTGACGTGGATACGCATGGGGCGGTTTTTGATTCTGGCGTGCGGAGGGACGCAAGTATGCCTTGGGGCGTGCCAATGGTGAAATCCGGCAAGGATTTGCGAAAGAGCAAAGCCTGCTCGCCAAAGCTATCTCAAGATCACCACCACTGCGCGCGATGTGAGCCTAATTCAGAGGCAGGAAGCTCCCACTGCACCGGCGTACCGGTGATTTTCAGCGGCACCTGCAATCGATGCGCCGGACCCCAAGGCGTCTGCTCGACCAGTATTCCCTGATCGTTCTCGTCCTCCGCGCGCAAGGGTTCATCCGTCCCGGCGCCAGCTTCAATCAACAACTTCGCCGTGCGCGCTAACGACAAGCGTGCTGATCCTCCCGTTCCCAGCAACCGGATCGCACTGGCCGCCATCAAATACCCGGTCGCGTGATCGAGCGCTTGCAAAGGCAGCGGCGTTGGCTTGTCTGCGCGCTTGCAGTGCATGCCCGCCTCGGCGATGCCGCTGCTCATCTGCACCAGGCTGTCGAAGCCTCTGCGGTTCTGCCACGGGCCGCTCCAGCCATAGGCATTGAGGCACACGTCGACCAGGCCGGGCGCCAGTCGCTGGCGTTCAGCGACGCCGTAGCCGAGACGTTCCAGGGCATCGGCGCGGTAGCCGTGGAGCAGAACGTCGGCGTCCTTGAGCAGGTGTTCGAAAACAGCGCGATCCGCTGGGGCATGCAGGTCCAGGCGAGCGCAGCGTTTGCCCAAAGTCACTTCCGGAATCACACCCGGTTCATTCCAGGTGGGCGGGTCGATGCGCAATACATCGGCGCCAAGGCCTGCGAGGAAACGGCTGGCAACGGGGCCGGCGAGGACGCGGGTCAGGTCCAGTACCTTGATCCCGGCCAAGGGTCTCGCCACCGAACCACGCCATGGTTTTTCAGGTGAATGACCGTTGTTTTCGAAGTGAACCAGAGGCTCGGCGTTGACTGACTGACCTTGGGGATGCGCCTGCCATTGAGCCCAGGTTCGCATTTCGGCCGCACAACCACCGGCGTCGACCACCGCCTGTTCCAGATCCGACTTGGCCCATCGCGCCACGTGGCTGGCCATCGCGGCGCGGTTGTCGACGGCGCCCAGCACTGTTTCAGCCGCCGCTCGGTGATGAGGTGCATTGGTGTGCAGGCGGATCCAGCCGTCCTTGGTCGCATAGTCACCCGCAACCGGGTCCCACATCGGCGGAACACTCCAGCCCAGTGGGCGAATCGAGGTGGCGAACCAGAAGGACGCCAGGCGTCGATCGACTTCAAGGTGGGGGAGGCGGCCGGTGTGCTGCTGCAATAGCTCGCTGACAGCTTGGCCTGCGGTGGCAACGCTGGCGCAGGCCAGGTCGGTGACCGCGAACGCCGAGGGCAGCGCGCCGCTCGACGTGAAGGCAATCGGGGTATGAGGCAAGCCGAGTGCGGCTTGAATGGACGTGAGTAAATCAGTCATCGAAGGCCCTCCGGAACGAGAGCCCGATCATAGAACAAATCAGATGACAGGCCGGATGAAACCTGTGGGAGGTAAATCAGGCGTGAAATCCTTGTAGGAGTGAGCCTGCTCGCGATCGCGGTTCATCAGTCGACATCACTGTTGAATGTAAACGCGTTCGCGAGCAGGCTCACTCCTGCAAAGGAACCGCGTGCGAACTTAAACCCGGAACTGATCCATCAGTTTCATCTGATGGGTCGTCAGCGAATTCAGGTGGCTGCTGATTTGCGCCGATTCGGTGGCTTGCCCGGTCAGGGTTTCGGTGACGGTACGGATGGCCGAGACATTGCGGTTGACCTCTTCGGCCACGGCACTCTGCTGTTCGGCGGCGCTGGCGATTTGCAGGTTCATGTCGCTGATCACGGTGACCGCATCACTGATTTTGCTCAAGGCCTGAACCGCTTGCTGGATCTGTCCGGCGTTGCTGTGGGCCTGGGTCTGGCTCGAATGCATGGTCGCCACCACGCCGCGAGTACCGGTTTGAATGCGCTCGATCACACTGCGAATTTCTTCCACCGAATCCTGCGTCCGTTTGGCCAGGTTGCGCACCTCATCGGCCACCACCGCAAAACCACGACCGCTCTCGCCGGCACGGGCGGCTTCGATGGCTGCGTTGAGGGCCAGCAGGTTGGTTTGTTCGGCAATGCTGCGGATCACTTCCAGCACCGAGCCGATCTGCTCACTATTGACCGCCAAGGCTTCGACTTCAGTCACTGCCTTGCTGACTTCGTCGGCCAGCTGATTGATGTCCCGGGTGCTGCGCTCGATGATCGACATGCCATCGCGGGCCGATTGATCGGCACCCTTTGCCGCATTCGCTGCGTTCGATGCGCTGTTGGCGACATCGTGGGCGGTGGCGCTCATCTCGTTGGAGGCGGTGGCCACCTGGTCGATCTCGCGGAACTGTACTTGCATGCCTTCGCTGGTCCGGCGGGCGATTTCCGAGGACTGGTCGGCGGTGCCGCGGGCGTCGGTGATGCTCTGTTTGATCTGCGCGATGGTCGGTTGCAGCTTGTCGAGGAAACGGTTGAACCAGCTGACCAATTCCCCCAGTTCGTCTTTCTTGCTGTAGTGCAGGCGTTGGGTCAGATCGCCGTCGCCACTGGCAATGGCCTTGAGCATTTCAGCGACGCTGTTGATCGGGCGAGTCACCCCGGAAGCGGTGAGCCAGATCAGCAGGAGGCCGACCAGCCCGGCGGCCACAGCCACCAGCACGGCTTTGATCGTGCCGCTTTGCTGGGCGTCATCGAGTACGGTTTGCAGTTTCACCGAGTCGGCCAGCAGCACTTGTTTCGGCAGATCGATCACGATGCCCCAGGCCTTGGAATCGGCAATCGGGCTGACCGGATAAACCGCGCGGATCAACTCGCCCTGTTCGAGAATCTTCGGGGTGCCCGCATTGAGCAGTTGCAGCACTTCCTTGCCGTCAGCGCCGAGGGTGTCACCGATACTTTTACCGACCTTGCTGGCGTCAACACTGAAACCTGCGAGCACACCGGTGCCGGAGACGATCAGCATGTGGCCGGCGCCGTCGAACAGGTCGCGCTGTGAATCAAGGGCCGCGGCTTGCAGGGCGTCGAGAGCAATGTCGATACCCACCACGCCGATGGATTTTCCGTCCACCAGCAGCGGCACGGAAATGGTGGTCATCAGCATTTCCTTTCCACCGACCGTATCGGCATACGGGTCCAGCAGGCAGGTGCGTTTGCTGTCACGAGGGCAGGTGTACCAGCTGTTGTAAGGGGTGCCGTTGATGTTCTGCGTGGTCTTGGTCATGTCATCTTCGACCATGATCGTGTTTAACCCGGCGCCGCCGGCACGGCTCCAGTAGGTGGCGAAACGACCGGCTTCGTTGGATTGACGGGCTGCGTCATTGGCGAACTCGCTGTCCTTGCCGTCCAGGCCATTGGGTTCGAACGCGAGCCAGATGCCGAGCACTTTACTGTTGCGTTCAAAGGCGGTTTTCAGGCTCTGATTCAACTCCTCACGCACCGCGCCGGCGTCAAGCGAACGCTTGGCAGCCATGTTGCGCATGTCCTTGACCTGATCGGCCAGCGCCGTCACCACCGTCAGGCTTTCGCCAAAGGTCTTCTGCACCCGCACGGCTTGCTCTGCTGCCTTGGCATGCAACAGGTCCTGCACGCTGTCAGTGAGCATTTTGCTGCTGGAGGCGCTGATCAGTTCATCGTTCTGATTGGTCTGGTAGATGTTCATGCTGACGATCAGGGCGACCACGCCAAGCAGGCACAGGCCGGACAGCAGAACGATTTTCAGGCGGATGGAAAGAGAGTCGAACATAGGGCGAACTCGCAAATGGATGAAGTGTTGGCTATGAGTCGGGGCCGACCCGGTTCGCCAAGTCCATTCAGCGCCATTGGAGAGACATCGGCGTGGGGGAAGTTTGCATGAGTAAAAGCCGATGAACGGTCGTCGCAAGCGTTTGCGCGGGATTTGCGGGCGGTTGGCGGGGGTGGGTCGGTGTGGGCTAGCGGGAGTTTGATGTGAGGAAACAGGCAAAAGAGGGGCGGCTTTGCCACCCAGCGGGAGTGAACTCCCTCGCCACAGGGGCGTGTGGATCAGGAGGGTTGTGGTGAGGTTTCCGGTCTTGACCAGATCCACAGATTGCCCAGGCTCATGCCGGCGATGGCGAGGTAAACCGGCCAGCCGTGGTCGAGCATGACCAGCATCAAACCAGCGCACAGCAACATGCTGACGGTGGCACTGACCTTGGCCCGGCGCGCGATGATTTTGCCGTTGCGCCAGTTGCTGAGGATCGGTCCGAACAGCCGATGGTTCTCCAGCCAGGCACTGAGACGCGGCGAACTCCTGGTCGCGGCCCAGGCGGCCAGCAGGATGAACTCGGTGGTCGGCAGGCCGGGCACGACAATGGCGATCAAGCCTATGCCCAGGCTGACGTAAGCCAGCAGGCCGAAGAGGACGCGCACGAGTTTTGAGGAGGATGGTTGAGACATTTGGCTCGGAAACGCAGGTGGGACGAAATCGGGATCTTACAGGTTGAGGCAGTTCCTTGTAGGAGTGAGCCTGCTCC
>NZ_JBYVMF010000019.1:29666-120040 GCF_058145095.1 Pseudomonas sp. MDV22-iso1 | reverse complement strand
ACGAAATCGGGATCTTACAGGTTGAGGCAGTTCCTTGTAGGAGTGAGCCTGCTCCGGGCGGCGTTCCGACGATTGCGGTTGATCAGTCAACATCACTGTTGGATCTAAAACCGCTATCGTCGGAACGCCGCCCGGAGCAGGCTCACTCCTACAAGGGGATTGGTTGTGTCAGGCGGGTTCGGCTACGTTCGAGTAAGCCTGCTCCAGCAACACAGTAAAGCGGTTGAAGGCGTCTATCGCGCCTTTATCCAGCTCCGCTTCTTCCTGCGCGCTCAGCTCCAGTCCGTCGAGTGTTTTGACGAAGCTTTTCCAGCCTTCAGCGCGGCCGCCAGCCGGTTCGGCGAGGTGGCGAGCGCCAAACGTTTCGCTCAAGCCCAGACCCACTGCGCGCTTGATCAGGAAGGCCGCACCCAGCTTCGACCCTTCGGACACGAACAACCAACCCAGCGCCTCGGCTTTGGACGGTTTTTTCACCGCGCCGGCGACAGATGCCGGGACTTCGGTGTCCAGATCCGCCAGGTCAGCCTTGGCCGCTTCGGCACGGCAGCGAGCCGGCAGGTCCGGGACGATGGCGGTCAATTCGGCATCGTTGTACAGCGGCATCAGTTCTGACTGGAACAAGTATTGCGCCACCACGAAACGGGCGAAATTGGCCTGGGTTTCGAACGGTGCGTGGGCTTTGACCAGCGCATCGAGTTTGGTGTGAGGCTCGTTGGTGATCTGGTTCAAGCGTTGCGAACGCAGAGCAAGGCGTTGAGTGGTGTCCTGAGTGGTCATGAGAAGTCCTTGAGGGAAAGAGGCGCTTGGTAACGAGACGAACGGGGAGGCGCCGGACAGTAAAAAAACCTCATGACGCCGCCTTTAAACGACCGCGCCATGAGGTGGAAAGGATCAGATGTCCCAGACCAGATTCACCGAGAAGTTGCGACCTGGCTGTGTCAGGCGGTCGAGGTTCGCCGGTTGAGTCACCGAGGCTTCGCCCACGCTGTCGTAGCCGCGTACGTCATCCCACTGCCAGTACTTCTTGTTGGTCAGGTTGTACAAGCCGGCGTTGACGGTCACGTCGTCGGTCACTTTGTAGAAGCCCGCCAGGTCGAGCACGCCATAGCCCGGCGTCTTGAACTGGGTGCTGGTGCCGTCAGGCGTATTGAAGTTGGTGCTGTCGACTCGGTCCTTGCGCTTGACCAGTGTCCAGCTCATCAGCGCACCGTATTTGTCCTGGTCGTAACCCAGGCCGAACACGCCGGTCAGCGGGTTGATGCTGTTCAGCGGTTCGCCGCTGTCATCATCGCGACCGTAGAGGTAGGACAACGAACCCTGCGTATAGAGGCCGTTTGGCGCCCCGAACGTATCCAGGTTCAGGCGACCCTTGAGCTCCAGCCCCTTGATGGTGGCGTGCTTGATGTTGTTGCTCTGGAAGGTAAGTTCGTTGTAACCGGGGGTGATGGCGTTTTCGTTGATGAAATCGCGGTACTTGTTATAGAACACCGCGACATCGAAGGTGCCTGCTTCAAACTGTCCGCGCAGGCCGGTTTCATAGCTCTTGCTCTTCTCCGGCTCGAGGTCCGGATTAGGCGCGACCTGATAGCCGCCGTTGATGTTTTCGAAACGACCATAAAGGGCTTTGGCGGACGGTGTACGGAAGCCTTCCGCGTATTGGCCGTACCAGGTGTAGTGATCGTTGAACTGGTAAGTGGTGCCGAACTTCGGCGACAGGCGATGCCAGGTCTTGGTGTCATCGTTCACTTCGCCGTTGCCGCTCTGGTCGGCGGTGGCCAGGAACTCATCGGTCAGGCGTGGCTTGAGCTGGGTGTAGTCGTAGCGCAGGCCGGGCACGAAGGTCCAGTTGTTCCAGCTGATCTGATCCTGGGCGAACAGGCTGTAGGTGTTGATGGTCGGGTCCGGGAAATCGCTGGCCGGGGTCAGGGTATCGGAGGCGCTTGGAGCACCGACGGCGCGGCAGGCACCGAACACGGTCAGGCACGTGCCGCTACCGGTACGCAAGCCCGTAACTTTGTCCTGCTTGATGGTGGTGCCGTAGGTGAAGACGTGATCGGTGTCGGCGATGGCGAACGCCTTGTCAGCCTGAACATCGAAGACCCATTGGCGATCTTTGTAGGTGGTGTCGCGGTTACGCAGAACGGTCCGCGATGGCGCGTAGATTTCCTCGGTGCTCTGATCGGTCTTGGCGATCTGGTAGTTCAGTGTCCACTTGATGTTGTCCGCCAGAACGCTGTCGAGGCCGAAGCTGTGATCAAGGCCGAAGCGCTCGCGGGTGACGGTGTCGTTGCCGCTGCGCGCTTTGTAAAAGCCGAAACCGCGCCCCGCATTGAACGGACCACCGACCGCACTCAGCTGATTGGTATCGCGATCGTCCTTGTAGTGTTCATAGGTCAGCCCGAAGCGTGCGTCGTCGGCGTAGTTCCAGCCGAGCTTGGCCAGGATATTGGTGGTGCGCACGTCTTCAGGGTTGGCTTCGGTGCGATTGAGGCCGGTGCCGCCGGTTTCACCGTAGGACTCGGTTTCGTGGCCGTTGCGCTGGCTCAGGTGCAACAAACCGTCGAAGTCACCGGTACGGCCGGCCACGGTGCCGGACGTCAGCCAGCTCTCGTCAGCCGAGCTGTAACCGGTCTTCAGGCGCGCGCCAACGTCTTCGCCGGGTTTGATGATGTCGTCCGGGTCCAGGGTGTAGTAGCTGACAGCGCCACCGATGGCGTTGCTGCCGTAAAGCACGGATGCCGGGCCGCGCAGGATTTCCACGCGTTTGACGATTTCCGGGTCGACATAGTTGCGGTTGGTCTGGGCATACGGACCGTTGAAGAAGCCATCCGGGACTTGTACGCCATCGACCTGGGTCAACACCCGGTCACCGTCGATGCCACGGATGTTGTACCCGGTGATGCCGGAGCGCTGACCCGCGCCGCCCACGGAAACGCCGGGCTCGTAACGCACCAGATCCTTGATGGAATTGACGTTGTTGCGGTCCAGTTCTTCACGGGTGTGCACGGTGACCGTGCTCGGCACGCTGCTCACGTCCTGTTCCTGACGGGTCGCGCTGATGGTCATCTGTTGCAGGTTGAGCGAGCCGGTGTTGGTGCGCAGCTCAAGCACGATGTTGTTGTTACCCAGTTTGCGATAACTCAGGTTGGTCCCCACCAACAGGCGATCAAGGGCTTTTTCCGGCGGCAAGGAACCGCGCACACCCGGGGAGGCCACACCCTGCGCGAGCTCGGCGGAGAACCCGACCTGCCACCCCGTCACAGTGGTAAACGCGTTGAGTGCCGACACCAGCGATTGCTGAGGAATGGCGAACGAGTAATCGCCCATGTTACGGGTCGATTTCTCGGCGGCGGTGGCGGCCATCAGCGGCGCGCTGCCGGCCATCAGGATGGCTGCGGTCAGCAGCGACAGCACGCGTGAAGGTGAAGAGGACTGGCGGGTAAGGCGAGAGGACATCGATAGCGCTCCGTGTCGCACGAATCTTTATAGGTGCTGATTTGCATTTAGAGATGCGAATCAATTGCATTGGCTATAACGAGACGAACGAGCTTCAGCTATCGAGTAAAAATAATTCTCATTTAGTTCAAGATCACCAACGCAGGGAATTCCTGAAGGCGTGCCGAGGTGATGTGGGCGAGGGAGCGCACCACGTCCAGCGGCTGATCAAGCCGGTAATTGCCGGTGACGGCGACGTCGGCCAGTTGCTCATTGTTGTTGATGATCCAGCCGGGATAGTAACGGCGCAGTTCAGCCAGCACCTGGCTCAGTGGGCAGTTCTCGAAGACCAGCCTGCCCTGGACCCAGGCCAGCTCGGTGGCGACGTCGAGTTTGGCCGGACGATCAAAGCCGTTGGGGCCGATGCGGATACTTTCCCCGGCGGACAAACGAATTCGTGCATCGTCACGGGTGGCGCGCAAATCGACATCCCCGCGCTGCACCTGGACTTGTGCCACGCCGTCGAGGTAGCGCACGGCAAATGCTGTATCGCGCACGCTGGCCTTGACCGGGCCGGCGTCAATTTCCAGCGGTTTGCCCCGATTGGCCGGCACCTCGAAAAACGCCTCGCCCTGATACAAACGAGCCACGCGTTGCTGATCATTAATGGTGCTGGAAAACGCCGAGTTGGTGTTCAGCAGGACTTTCGAACCGTCCTCCAATTGCAGTCGCTGGCGTTCACCGACCACGGTCAGGTGATCGGCCTGCAGGCGCATGGGCAGGTTGCTGAAACTGAACAGGCCGAGGATCAGGACGGCCGCAGTGGCCAGGGGTTTCCAGTGCGGGCGCAGGCGCGACAGCACCGTCACCTTCGGCGGTCGAGCGGCCAGTGTTTGCGCGCATTGCACCACCTGCGGGCCGTCCCAGATGGCCTGGGCTTTGGCAAACGCTTGGGCATTCAAGGGATCGGCAGCAAGCCAGTCTTGAAACTCTCGGGTCTGATCCTCGCTCGGACTGCCCAGCACGATCAGCCAGTCCAGGGCCTGGTCCATCGCGCTTGCGGAGTCCTGCGCCGGGGCGGGCGGAGGCGGGCGGCGGGTGTCCGTCACGGTGTTTCCTCGGCAGTGTCTGTGCACCGCTGTTTTTTGGATGAAGCATGAAAAGGAGGCAAGGGTAGCAAAGCCTCGCCAACTCAGTCGCCGTTCAGACGTTCGGCAACACCGATGCAGATCGCCATGATCAGCTTCAGTTCCTTTTGCACGGTGCTCAACGACACGTCGAGCTTCTGGGCAATTTCCAGATAGCTGTGCCCGTGCAGACGGCTGAGAATGAAGATCTGCTGCTGGCGGGCGCTGAGTTGGTTGAGGCTCACGTTCAAATGCTCCAGCAACTGTTCGGCATGAGCGGCGTCCTCGGCGCTGCTGACCGGGGCGGCGACACTTTCCACCACCTCCATCGGCACGTCGTCGAGCAGGGTGCGGGACTGAATGCGGCGCGCACGCAAATGATCCAGCGCCAAATTGCGGGCTGTCTGGAAAACAAAGGGTTCAAGGTGATCGATGGCACGCTCACTGAGCGCCCGCGTCACTCGCAGGTAAGTCTCCTGCAAGAGGTCTTCGGCGGTGCTGTGATTGTTGACCATCCGCTCCAGCGTGCGCAGCAGCGAAACCCGCTGGGCGATGAAGACGTGATTGAAGCGCGACTGACTCACGGGAGAACCTGATCCATTTCGAGCGAATGATAATGCTTATCATCCGCTCGAGAGGTCAAGCACAGAATTGTGAAAGACTGCGCGATGCCTGTAGTGGGCCGTGGTGAGCCTGGTTTAGCGGAGCATTACTCCGCGTTACACAACGCCAGGCAGTTATCGAGCATGCGGTTGGAGAAGCCCCATTCGTTGTCGTACCAGGCCAGCACCTTGAGCAGCTTGCCGCTGGATTTGGTGTGATTGGCATCGAAGATCGACGACAGCGGGTTGTGATTGAAGTCACTGGAAACCAGGGGCAGGGTGTTGTAGCCCAGAATCTTCGAATGCTGGCTGGCTTCCTTGAGCAGGGCGTTCACTTCGTCAGCCGAGGCTTCGCGCTTGAGTTGTACGGTCAGGTCCACCAGCGACACGTTGATCACGGGAACACGCACTGCCATGCCGGTCAGTTTGCCGGCCAGTTCCGGCAGCACCAGGCCGACCGCTTCTGCGGCGCCGGTCTTGCTCGGGATCATGTTCTGGGTAGCCGAACGAGCGCGATACGGATCGGTGTGATAGACGTCGGTCAGGTTCTGGTCATTGGTGTAGGCGTGAATCGTGGTCATCAGGCCGCTTTCGATGCCCAGTTCGCGATGCAGCACCTGGGCCACCGGGGCCAGGCAGTTGGTGGTGCACGATGCGTTGGAAATGATCTGGTGGGACTGGCGCAGAATGTCGTGGTTCACCCCATACACCACGGTGGCGTCGGCGCCTTTGGCCGGGGCGGAGATGATGACTTTGCGCGCGCCGGCCGTAATATGCGCGGCGGCTTTGGCCCGGTCTGTGAAAAGACCGGTGCATTCGAACACCACATCAATTTTTTCGGCTGCCCAAGGCAGGTCTGCCGGATTGCGAATGGCACTGACGGCAATACGGTCGCCGTTGACGGTCAGGCTTTCCTGGTCATGCTGAACATCGGCGTCGAACGTGCCGTGAACAGTGTCGTACTTGAGCAAATGCGCATTGATCGAGCTGTCACCCAAGTCGTTGATGGCGACGATCTGCAAATCCTGACGATAGCCTTGGGTATACAGTGCACGAAGGACGTTGCGGCCAATCCGGCCAAAACCATTGATAGCAATTCGTAGAGTCATTTAAATGGGCCGCCGTCGTTTTGTTGTTGGAATTACAAGATTATTCGCATAAAAATAGAAAACAAGCCTTTTTAATGGCAATATTTTGTTCAATCTACAACGAGTGACCTGAATCAACTGGTCCGAATGATCAAGAAAACCGCCTGTCATCCCAATCTCAGCGGTGCTTGTTCAGCATAGACAATCAGGTCGCCACATCCGTTAGCCTGGAGTTCTACACATGCATCCCCGCGTCCTTGAGGTCACCGAACGGCTTATCGCCCGTAGCCGCGCCACGCGTGAGGCCTACCTTGCACTGATTCGCGGTGCGGCCAGCGACGGTCCGATGCGCGGCAAGCTGCAATGCGCCAACTTCGCCCACGGCGTCGCCGGTTGCGGCACCGACGACAAGAACAGCTTGCGGATGATGAACTCCGCAAACATTGCAATTGTTTCGTCATATAACGACATGCTGTCGGCGCATCAGCCGTACGAAGTCTTCCCTGAACAGATCAAAAAGGCCCTGCGCGAAATCGGCTCGGTCGGTCAGTTCGCGGGCGGCACACCGGCCATGTGCGACGGCGTGACCCAGGGCGAGCCCGGCATGGAACTGAGCCTGCCGAGCCGTGAAGTGATTGCGATGTCGACGGCCGTGGCGCTGTCGCACAACATGTTTGACGGCGCGCTGATGCTGGGCATCTGCGACAAGATCGTGCCGGGCCTGATGATGGGCGCCCTGCGTTTTGGTCATCTGCCGACGATCTTCGTACCGGGCGGGCCAATGGTCTCGGGCATTTCCAACAAGCAGAAAGCGGATGTGCGCCAGCGCTACGCCGAAGGCAAGGCAACTCGCGAAGAGCTGCTGGAATCGGAGATGAAGTCCTACCACAGCCCTGGCACGTGCACGTTCTACGGCACCGCCAACACCAACCAGCTGCTGATGGAAGTCATGGGCCTGCACCTGCCGGGCGCTTCTTTCGTCAACCCGAACACGCCGCTGCGCGATGCGCTGACCCGTGAAGCCGCCCACCAAGTCACCCGACTGACCAAGCAAAATGGCGACTTCATGCCCATCGGCGAAATCGTCGATGAGCGTTCGCTGGTCAACTCGATTGTGGCCCTGCACGCCACGGGCGGCTCGACCAACCACACCCTGCACATGCCGGCGATCGCCATGGCGGCGGGTATTCAACTGACTTGGCAAGACATGGCCGACCTCTCTGAGGTGGTGCCGACCCTGAGCCACGTTTACCCGAACGGCAAAGCCGACATCAATCACTTCCAGGCGGCGGGCGGCATGTCGTTCCTGATCCGCGAGCTGCTGGAAGCCGGGTTGCTGCATGAAAACGTCAACACCGTGCTCGGCCACGGCCTGAGCCGCTACACCGTGGAACCGTTCCTCGATAACGGCGAGCTGGTCTGGCGCGAAGGACCGACCGACAGCCTCGACGAAGAGATTCTGCGTCCGGTGGCGCGTGCGTTCTCGGCAGAGGGCGGCTTGCGTGTAATGGAAGGCAACCTCGGACGTGGCGTGATGAAAGTCTCCGCCGTAGCGCTGGAAAACCAGATCGTCGAAGCACCGGCAATGGTGTTCCAGGATCAGCAGGACCTGGCCGATGCTTTCAAGGCAGGTTTGCTGGAGAAAGATTTTGTCGCCGTGATGCGCTTCCAGGGGCCGCGCTCCAATGGCATGCCGGAACTGCACAAGATGACGCCGTTCCTCGGTGTGTTGCAGGACCGTGGCTTCAAAGTCGCGCTGGTGACTGACGGGCGCATGTCCGGTGCCTCGGGGAAAATCCCGGCGGCTATCCATGTCAGCCCCGAAGCCTATGTGGGCGGCGCTTTGGCGCGGGTGCAAGAGGGCGATATCATCCGCGTCGATGGCGTCAAAGGCACTCTTGAGCTTAAGGTGGACGCCGACGAATTCGCCAAACGCGAACCGGCCAAGGGCCTTCTGGGCAATAACATCGGCAGCGGTCGCGAATTATTTGGCTTCATGCGCATGGCCTTCAGCTCGGCGGAGCAGGGCGCCAGCGCCTTTACTTCTGCCCTGGAGACGCTTAATTGAAACTGGCTTTGGTCGGTGACATCGGAGGAACCAACGCGCGTTTTGCGTTGTGGAAAAACCAGCAGCTGGAGTCTATCCAGGTGCTGCCGACCGCGGACCACACCAGTCCGGAAGAGGCCATTGGCGTCTACCTTAGCGGGCTGGGGCTGAAGCCGGGTTCGATCGGTTCGGTGTGCCTGTCGGTCGCCGGCCCGGTGAGCGGCGATGAATTCAAGTTCACCAACAATCACTGGCGCCTGAGCCGCGAGGAGTTCTGCAAGACCTTGCAGGTGGACCAGCTGCTGCTGGTGAATGACTTCTCCGCCATGGCGCTTGGCATGACCCGTTTGCAGCCGGATGAGTTTCGAGTGGTGTGCGAAGGTACGCCGGAGCCGTTGCGGCCCGCGGTGGTCATTGGTCCGGGCACCGGCCTGGGCGTTGGCACCTTGCTGGACCTGGGAGAGGGCCGTTTCGCCGCATTGCCGGGCGAGGGCGGTCACGTCGATCTGCCTTTGAGCAGTCTGCGGGAAACCCAGCTATGGCAGCACATCTTCAATGAGATCGGGCATGTCAGCGCCGAAACGGCGTTGAGCGGCAGCGGCTTGCCGCGTGTTTACCGGGCGATTTGTGCGGTGGACGGCCATGAAGCGGTGCTCGAAACACCGGAAGCGATCACCGCGGCCGGGTTGGCGGGTGACCCGATTGCACTGGAAGTGCTTGAACAATTCTGCTGCTGGCTCGGCCGCGTGGCCGGCAACAACGTCCTCACCACCGGTGGGCGTGGCGGCGTGTACATCGTGGGCGGGGTGATACCGCGGTTTGCCGATTTCTTCGTTGAAAGCGGATTTGCCCGGTGCTTCGCCGACAAGGGGTGCATGAGCGATTATTTCAAAGGCATTCCGGTATGGCTGGTGACGGCGCCGTATTCCGGATTGATGGGTGCTGGTGTGGCGCTCGAACAGGCTTGAGACCGTAGCGCCCCTATCGCTGGCTTGCCAGCGATGGGGCCCTCACAGATAAATAGAATCATGATCGATCAGGCATAATCCGCCCCATTCAAATAACAAGGACGCCGCCCAGTGAGCTCAGTCAACAAGTCGATTTTGTTGGTCGATGACGATCAGGAGATACGCGAGTTGCTGGACACCTACCTGACCCGCGCCGGGTTCCAGGTGCGTACCACGCCCGACGGTGCAGGCTTTCGCCAGGCCCTGAACGAGGCTCCGAGCGATCTGGTGATCCTCGACGTGATGCTGCCGGACGAAGACGGTTTCAGTCTGTGCCGCTGGATTCGCCAGCACCCGCGCCAGGCGCAGGTGCCGATCATCATGCTCACCGCCAGTTCCGACGAAGCCGACCGCGTGATCGGCCTCGAACTGGGCGCTGACGACTACCTTGGCAAACCTTTCAGCCCCCGTGAATTGCAGGCACGCATCAAGGCCTTGTTGCGCCGTGCGCAGTTCGGTCAGGAGCGCTCCGGCAGTGAAGTGCTGGCCTTCGATGACTGGCGGCTGGACATGGTCAGCCATCGGCTGTTCCACATCGACGGTGAAGAAGTGATCCTCTCCGGCGCTGATTTCGCGTTGCTGAAACTGTTCCTCGATCACCCTCAGGAAATCCTCGACCGCGACACCATCGGCAATGCGACCCGGGGGCGCGACCTGATGCCGCTGGATCGCATCGTCGACATGGCGGTCAGCCGTCTGCGGCAACGCCTGCGCGACACCGAAAAACCTCCTCGACTGATCCGCACCGTGCGCGGCAGTGGCTACCAACTGGCAGCCAACGTGGTTGCCAGCAATGGTCACTGAGTTCTTCCGTAAGCTGGCCGCCCGGGTCCCGGTGCCGCGTTCGCTGCTCGGGCGGATGTTGCTGCTGACCTTGTTGGCGGTGCTGTTCGCTCAAACCTTGTCGAGTGTGATCTGGGTGTCGCAATTGCGCGCCACCCAGCTCGAGGGCCTGGTCACCAGTGCCCGTAGCCTCGCGCATTCGATGACCGCCAGTGTCAGTTACTTTCGCTCGTTGCCGGTGGCGTTCCGGCCACTGGTGCTCGACCAGTTGCGCAGCATGGGCGGTACCCGCTTCGTCGTGACCCTCAACGACAAACCCCTGGGCATGGAAGTGCTGCCAATCACCCCGCGCAAGGAAGCCGTGCTCAAAGCGGTGGACGAAGTGCTGCGCCAGTCCCTGGGCCACGACACCGATATCTCGGTGACCTTCGTCAGCCCCGAAGACCTGCGGATCTTCAACAGTGGGTTGAAACTGGATGAGTTGCCGCGTTCCTGGGCGCATTACGCGTTGACCCTGGAACCGGTAAACCCGCCGGTACTGGTCACGCAGATCCAGATGGCGCCGGGCGAGTGGCTGTACATCGCCTCGCTATTGCCCGAACCCTACACCAGCCTTGAAGAGCAGGGCCTGCCTGCGCAACAGGTTTGGTTCATCGTGCTTACCAGCGGTTTTCTGCTGTTGTTCATTGGCCTGCTGGTGCACTGGCAGAGTCGTCCGCTCAAGCGTCTTGCACGCGCGGCACGGGACATGTCGCTGGGGGCAGAAGTCGAGCCCGTAGCGGAGGGCGGTGGCAGTGAAGTGGTCGAGGTGGGCCGCGCCTTCAATGCCATGCGTGAACGCATCAGCCGTTACCTGACCGAGCGCAGCCAGTTGTTCAGCGCGATTTCCCATGACTTGCGCACACCGATTACCCGGCTGCGACTGCGGGTTGAATTGCTGGAAGACGAGCAGCTGCAAGCCAAGTTCGGCCGCGATCTCGACGAGCTGGAGCTGTTGGTCAAAGGCGCGCTGCAATGCGTGAAAGACACTGACATCCACGAGAATATCGAGCCGGTGGACCTGAACCACGTACTTGATTGTCTCGTGGAACCGTATCTGGCCCCCAACGGCAATGGCCGGGTCACTCAGCATGGACGGGCGCTGGCGGCGTATCCGGGTAAGCCGTTGGCGCTCAAGCGCTGCATTGGCAACCTGATCGACAACGCGTTGAAGTACGGACAGACCGCGCATTTGCACATCGATGACGATGAAAGTGCGTTCATCCTGCATGTCGATGATGAGGGTCCGGGCGTTCCCGAGCAGCGGCTGGAGCAGGTGTTCGAACCGCACTTTCGGTTGGCGGGACAGCAGCAGGGTTATGGGCTGGGGTTGGGAATTGCGCGCAACATTGCCCATAGCCATGGCGGGGAAGTCAGTTTGCAGAACCTGCGTGAAGGTGGGTTGCGGGTGACGTTGCAGTTGCCGCGTCCTATTGATTAACACACGGTCCTGGAGTGATTGCACCTCGTCCTGAGTTATTGCGTCTCTGTAGTTATTGCATCTCTGTGGCGAGGGGATTTATCCCCGTTGGGCTGCGAAGCGGCCCCAAAAAAAGGGCCTGCTGCGCAGTCCAACGGGGATAAATCCCCTCGCCACAAATCATCATTTTTCTGATACTTAGTCGGTATGTCACAGGCTGGTGACATAACTCGCCCCCTTCGTTACAAGCCCGTCCCCGCCCGTTGTTTAGACTGCCCCCAGTCATAACAACAAAAAAGGCACCCCATGCACACCTTCCAACCCGCCTTCAGCAGCTGGCTGAATGCACCTGCCCATCAGCAATGGCTCGCCGCAGAAGGCTTGCGTCTGCTGGCGTTTGCCAAGGCGTCCAGACTCCCCGAAGGCTTTGGCAACCTCGATGAAAAAGGCTGTCTCGCGGCTGACGCCCACGCTGAAACCATGAACACCGCCCGCATGACCCACAGCTTTGCCATGGCCCATATCCAGGGCTTGCCGGGCTATGCCGAGTTGGTGGATCACGGCGTAAAAGCCCTCAGTGGCCCATTGCGTGATGCTGAGCACGGGGGCTGGTTTGCGGCCGCACATCATCGGGATGGCAACACCGGCAAGGCCGCTTACTTGCATGCTTTCGTCGCGTTGGCGGCGAGCTCTGCGGTCGTCGCCCAGCGTCCCGGCGCCCAGGCGTTGCTCGATGATGCGATCGACATCATCGACAAGTATTTCTGGAGCGAGGAGGAGGGCGCCATGCGCGAGTCCTTCAGCCGTGACTGGGACGAAGAAGAACGTTATCGCGGTGCCAACAGCAACATGCACGCCACCGAAGCGTTCCTCGCCTTGGCCGATGTTACCGAAGACAACCGCTGGCTGTGCCGCGCCCAACGCATCGTCGAGCGTGTCATTCACGGTCACGCGGCGGCCAACGATTACCGCGTGGTCGAGCATTTCGACCGGGACTGGCAGCCGTTGCGCGATTACAACCACGACAATCGCGCCGATGGTTTCCGCCCTTACGGCACAACGCCGGGCCACGGTTTCGAATGGGCGCGGTTGTTGTTACACCTTGAAGCTGCGCGGGTTCAGGCCGGTATGCTCACACCGGGTTGGCTGGTCACGGATGCGCAGAAGCTCTTCGAGCGAAACTGCCTGTCCGGCTGGGAGGTCGACGGTGCACCGGGCATTGTCTACACCCTCGACTGGGACAATCGCGCGGTGGTGCGTCATCGTCTGCACTGGACGCATTGCGAAGCCAGCGCGGCTGCCAGCGCACTGCTCAAGCGCACCTTCGACGCACAATACGAAACCTGGTACCGACTGTTCTGGGACTTTTGTGACACTCATTTCATCGACCGTGAACAGGGCAGCTGGCACCACGAACTCGACCCGCAAAACCACCCGAGTGCCGACATCTGGGCGGGTAAGCCCGACCTGTATCACGCCTGGCAAGCGGTGTTGATCCCGCGCCTGCCACTGGCGCCGAGCATGGCGACCGCTCTGAAGCAGTTATCCCAGAGCGCTCCTGTGTAACCATGTGGTGACATTCGCACGTCCCTTCGTTACCTGCGAGGGGATCACTCCTGTTTAAAATCCGTGCAGCGCAAGCACCAGACTTGCATGCATAACAACAAGAAAGGTACTTCTAGATGAACGCGATTTCTCGCCTCGCTACGCTCATTTCTCTTGCCTCCCTGTCTGCGCTTCCTCTCAGTGCTCTTGCTGCCGATGCCAAAGGTTCGGTGGAAGTGGTTCACTGGTGGACGTCGGGTGGTGAAAAAGCAGCGGTCGATGTACTCAAGGCCCAAGTCGAAAAAGACGGCTTCACCTGGAAAGACGGCGCAGTCGCCGGCGGTGGCGGTGCTACTGCCATGACCGTACTGAAAAGCCGCGCAGTGGCCGGTAACCCGCCAGGCGTAGCGCAGATCAAAGGTCCGGACATTCAGGAATGGGCGTCCACCGGTCTGCTCGACACCGACGTGTTGAAAGATGCCGCCAAGTCGGAAAAGTGGGACAGCCTGCTCGACAAGAAAGTCTCCGATACCGTGAAGTACGAAGGTGACTACGTGGCTGTGCCGGTGAACATTCACCGCGTCAACTGGCTGTGGATCAATCCGGAAGTCTTCAAGAAAGCCGGCATCGACAAGGCACCTGCCACGCTCGAAGAATTCTACGCAGCGGGCGACAAGCTCAAGGCTGCGGGCTTCATTGCGCTTGCCCACGGCGGCCAGCCTTGGCAGGACAGCACTGTGTTCGAAGCGGTAGTGCTTTCGGTCATGGGTGTCGACGGTTACAAGAAGGCCCTGGTCGACCTCGACAACGCCACCCTGACCGGTCCGGAAATGGTCAAGGCGCTGACCGAACTGAAGAAAGTCTCGACCTACATGGATGCCGACGGCAAGGGTCAGGACTGGAACCTGGAAGCGGCCAAGGTCATCAACGGCAAGGCCGGCATGCAGATAATGGGTGACTGGGCCAAGAGCGAATGGACCGCAGCCAAGAAAGTCGCCGGCAAAGACTACGAGTGCGTAGCCTTCCCGGGCACCGACAAGGCGTTCACCTACAACATCGACTCCCTGGCTGTGTTCAAGCAGAAAGACGCGGG
Organism: Pseudomonas sp. MDV22-iso1; assembly: GCF_058145095.1. Classification (NCBI taxonomy): domain Bacteria; kingdom Pseudomonadati; phylum Pseudomonadota; class Gammaproteobacteria; order Pseudomonadales; family Pseudomonadaceae; genus Pseudomonas; species Pseudomonas sp. MDV22-iso1. The sequence continues at coordinate 105,854 of NZ_JBYVMF010000019.1, read as the reverse complement.
CACTGCGGCCGCTCAGCAGGACATTGCCAAGATCGTGTTGGGTGAAAATTTCCAGAAAGTCTTCAGCATCAACAAAGGCTCGATTCCCGTTCGAATCGACATGCTGAACGACATGGGCAAGTACGGTTTTGACGCCTGCGCCCAGACCGCTGCCAAGGACTTCCTGGCAGACGCCAAGTCCGGCGGCCTGCAACCGAGCATGGCGCACAACATGGCGACCACGCTGGCGGTACAGGGTGCGTTCTTTGATGTCGTGACCAACTTCATCAACGATCCGAAAGCCGATCCGGCCACCGCTGCCAAGCAACTCGGCACTGCCATCAAGGCTGCCAAGTAATGCTTGGCCTGTAGGAGCGAGCCTGCTCGCGATTGCGGTGTATCAGTTGATACATCCAGTGTCTGACACTCAGCTATCGCGAGCAGGCTCACTCCTACAGGGGAAGCATTTCCAAAAGTAATTTTTCTCTACGTACTGGATCTTCCCATGAGTTCTGTTGCTGTGTTCAGCAAAGCCTCGCCGTTCGATGCATTGCAGCGCTGGCTCCCCAAACTGGTGCTGGCGCCGAGCATGTTCATCGTCCTGGTGGGCTTCTATGGCTACATCCTCTGGACGTTCGTTCTGTCGTTCACCAGTTCGACCTTCCTGCCAACCTACAAATGGGCAGGACTGGCGCAATACCAGCGGCTGTTCGACAACGACCGTTGGTGGGTAGCGAGCAAGAACCTGGCGGTGTTCGGCGGCATGTTCATTGGTATCACCCTGGTGATCGGTGTGCTGCTGGCGGTGTTCCTCGACCAGCGCATTCGTCGCGAAGGCTTTATTCGCACCATCTACCTATACCCGATGGCGCTCTCGATGATCGTCACCGGTACTGCGTGGAAGTGGCTGCTCAACCCGGGCATGGGCCTGGACAAATTGTTGCGTGACTGGGGCTGGGAAGGCTTTCGCCTGGACTGGCTGGTCGACCCGGATCGCGTGGTGTATTGCCTGGTGATCGCAGCGGTGTGGCAAGCCTCGGGCTTCATCATGGCGATGTTCCTCGCCGGTTTGCGTGGCGTCGATCAATCGATCATCCGTGCCGCTCAGATCGATGGCGCGAGCATGCCGCGCATCTACCTGAAAGTGGTGCTGCCGAGCCTGCGTCCGGTGTTCTTCAGCGCCGTGATGATCCTGGCCCACATCGCGATCAAGAGCTTTGACCTGGTGGCGGCGATGACGGCCGGCGGCCCGGGTTACTCCTCCGATTTGCCTGCGATGTTCATGTATTCCTTCACCTTCAGTCGCGGCCAGATGGGCATGGGCTCGGCCAGTGCGATTCTGATGCTCGGTGCGATTCTCGCAATCATTGTGCCTTACCTGTACTCCGAGCTGAGGACCAAGCGTCATGACTAGTTTCGCTGCCAAACCTTCCATCAGCCTGAGTCGCATCGCGATCTACGCGGTGCTGATCCTTGCGGTGTTTCTGTACCTGATACCGCTGGTGGTCATGCTGTTGACCAGCTTCAAGACACCGGAAGACATCAACACCGGCAACTTGCTGAGCTGGCCGACCGTGATCACCGGCATTGGCTGGATCAAGGCCTGGGCCACGGTCGACGGGTATTTCTGGAACTCGATCAAGATCACCGTTCCGGCGGTGCTGATCTCCACAGCGATTGGTGCGTTGAACGGCTATGTGCTGTCGATGTGGCGCTTCCGTGGTTCGCAGCTGTTCTTCGGCCTGTTGCTGTTCGGTTGCTTCCTGCCGTTCCAGACCGTCCTGCTGCCAGCCTCGTTCACCCTCGGCAAGATGGGCTTGGCCAGCACCACCACCGGCCTGGTGTTCGTGCACGTGGTTTATGGCCTGGCGTTCACCACACTGTTTTTCCGCAACTACTACGTCAGCGTTCCCGATGCATTGGTGAAAGCGGCGCGGCTGGATGGCGCGGGTTTTTTCACCATCTTCCGCCTGATCATCCTGCCGATGTCCACGCCGATCATCATGGTCTGCCTGATCTGGCAGTTCACCCAGATCTGGAACGACTTCCTGTTCGGTGTGGTGTTCTCCAGCGGTGATTCGCAACCCATCACGGTGGCGTTGAACAACTTGGTCAACACCAGTACCGGGGCCAAGGAATACAACGTTGATATGGCGGCGGCGATGATCGCCGGGCTGCCGACCCTGCTGGTCTATGTGGTCGCAGGCAAGTATTTCGTGCGCGGGCTGACGGCCGGCGCAGTCAAGGGGTAATCATGGCTACGCTCGAACTTCGCAATGTAAACAAGACTTATGGCCCGGGCTTGCCGGACACCCTCAAGGACATCGATCTGTCGATCAAGGACGGCGAGTTCCTGATCCTGGTCGGGCCTTCGGGGTGCGGCAAGTCGACGCTCATGAATTGCATCGCCGGCCTCGAGAGCATCACCGGCGGCGCGATCATGATCGATGACCAGGACGTCAGCGGCATGAGCCCGAAAGATCGCGACATCGCCATGGTGTTCCAGTCCTATGCGCTGTACCCGACCATGAGCGTGCGCGAGAACATCGCCTTCGGTTTGAAGATTCGCAAAATGCCGGCCGCCGACATCGACGCCGAAGTGGCGCGCGTGTCCAAGCTGCTGCAGATCGAGCACCTGCTCAATCGCAAGCCGGGCCAACTCTCCGGCGGTCAGCAACAGCGCGTGGCGATGGGCCGTGCCTTGGCGCGGCGGCCGAAGATCTACCTGTTCGACGAGCCACTGTCCAACCTCGACGCCAAGCTGCGCGTCGAGATGCGCACTGAAATGAAACTGATGCACCAGCGCCTGAAAACCACCACCGTCTACGTGACCCACGACCAGATCGAAGCGATGACCCTGGGTGACAGAGTGGCGGTGATGAAGGACGGGATCATCCAGCAGTTCGGCACGCCGAAAGACATCTATAACAACCCGGCCAATCTGTTCGTGGCGAGCTTCATCGGTTCGCCGCCGATGAACTTCATCCCCCTGCGTTTGCAACGCAAGGACGGCCGTCTGGTGGCGCTGCTCGACAGTGGCCAGGCCCGTTGCGAGTTGCCGTTGGGCATGCAGGACGCCGGCCTGGAAGATCGTGAAGTGATCCTCGGTTTGCGTCCGGAGCAGATCGTACTGGCGGGTAACGAGCCGAACGCGCTGCCGACCATTCGCGCCGAAGTACAGGTCACCGAGCCGACCGGTCCGGACACGCTGGTGTTCGTGAATCTCAACGACACCAAAGTCTGCTGCCGCTTGGCGCCGGATGTTGCGCCGGCCGTGGGCGAGACCCTGACCCTGCAATTCGATCCGTCGAAAGTGCTGCTGTTCGATGCAAAGACCGGGGAGCGCCTGGGCGTGGCCGGCGTGCCAAAAGCGGAAGCTCATGCGGGCAACGTGACCCAGTTCAAAGGCCGCTGAAGAACGAAATGTGGGAGCGAGCTTTTGTGGCGAGGGGATTTATCCCCGTAGAACTGCGCAGCAGTCCTTCTTTTTGGGTCGCTTCGCAACCCAACGGGGATAAATCCCTTCGCCACAGAGCCCGCTCCCACAGGGGATGTAAACCGCGTTAGAAAATAAAAGTTAATAACAATAAAACGAGGATGTAGGGATGAAGAAGAACAACAACGCTCAGCTTATCTGCCAGTTGTCAGCCGTTGCGGCAATGATGCTGGCCGGTAGCGTGCACGCGGCTGACGCGTTTAGCGCCGACTCCGAATGGATGACCGGTGATTGGGGCGGTGAGCGGACCCGGCTGATCGAGCAGGGCGTCGACATCAAGATGGACTACGTTGGTGAAGTCGGCGGTAACCTTCACGGCGGCTACAACAACGACAAGACGGCGCGCTACTCCGACCAGTTTGGCCTGGGCGTGGCACTGGACCTGCAAAAACTGATGGGCTGGGACAACACCCAGGCCAAGATCCAGCTCACCAACCGTAACGGTGAAAACATCTCCAATGACCGTGTCGGCGATCCGCGCGCGGGGACCTTGAGTTCCTCCCAGGAAGTCTACGGCCGTGGTCATATGGTCCGACTGACCCAGTTGTGGATCAAGCATCAGTTCTTCGACAACCAGCTCGACGTTAAAGCCGGTTATTTTGGCGAAGGTGAAGACTTCAACACCTTCCCGTGCGAGTTCCAGAACCTGGCGTTCTGCGGCTCCCAAGTGGGTAACTGGGCCACCAACATCTGGTACAACTGGCCGGTCAGCCAGGCGGCGATCCGCCTGAAGTGGAACATCTCGCCTGAGTTCTATGCGCAGATCGGTGCGTACAACCAGAACCCGTCGCAACTGGAACACGGTAACGGCTTCAAGCTCAGCGGCAGTGGCACGGCGGGCACCGTCTTGCCGGTTGAACTGGTCTGGCTGCCGAACCCGAACAAACTGCCGGGCGAATACCGTGTCGGTTACTACAAGAGCACGGCCAAGGCCGATGACGTTCTTGAAGACGACAATGGCAATAATGCCGCCACCAGCGGCAACGCCTATCGTAGCCACAGCAGCAAGTCCGGCTACTGGTTCGTTGCGCAGCAACAACTCACCAGCCACAACGGTGACGCGACGCGTGGTCTGAACATCGCCGCGAACGCCACGTTCCACGACAAGGACACCAACATCGTCGACAACTACCAGTCGCTGATGTTTGTGTACAAGGGCCCGTTCGACGCACGTCCGAAAGATGACGTCGGTATCGGTGCCGCCCGTATCCACGTCAACGATGACGTGAAGAAAAACGCCGAGTTGGTCAACGCCTCCAACAACGTCACTGACTACCAGGACCCACTGTTCGCGCCACTGCGTAACACCGAATACAACTACGAGATCAACTACGGCTTCCACGTGACCAACTGGTTGACCGTGCGTCCGAACCTGCAATACATCACTCACCCGGGCGGTGTGGATGAAGTGGATAACGCGCTGGTGGCCGGCCTGAAAATTCAGTCGGTGTTCTAACGCTGTTGCGATAAGCTCCTCTCTATGTGCGCATGTTTGCGGACGGCCAAGGCTGTCCGCTTTTTTTTGTGTGGTATGTGAAAGCACAACTGTGGCGAGGGGATTTAGCGAAACGTCGCACCGCCCCGTTGGGCTGCGAAGCGGCCCCCGAATTTGATACTGCGGTGTGTCAGGAACACCATACGCAATGGTTTACGACTGCTTCGCAGTCGAACGGGGATAAATCCCCTCGCCACAGTGTTCGATGAACACAGAAATATGAGTTCACCCATGATTTCCAGGACCGCGGCACATGCATGAGCATCCGCTACAACGCTTCTTCAAATCCTTGCGCGAACGTCCGGTGTTCGCGTGGGAGCGCTATCAAATGCGCGACGTGTTGGTGATCGACCATCCGTTGTGCCAGGCGGTGTTCAGCCGTCAGGGGGCGCAGCTGTTGCACTTCCAGCCGAAGGGGCAGAAACCCTGGCTCTGGTGTGCAGCAAAGTGGCCACACGTGGGTGCGATTCGCGGCGGTGTCCCGGTGTGCTGGCCATGGTACGGCCGCCACCCGAGCGAAAACGCCTGGCCGTCCCATGGTTGGGCCCGGCTGCTTGACTGGAAACTGCTCGACAGCAGCACCGATGAACAGGGCGTGCACCTGCACTGGCAATTGCAGTTATGCGATTGGCAGGTGGATTTGCATGCGCACTTGGGCGACCGCATGGACCTGCGCTTGAGCACTGAGCATCAAGACAGCCTGCCGTGCCAGTTGAGCCAGGCTTTGCACGCCTATTGGCGTATTGGTGATGTGGGTGAGGTAGCGCTGTCTGGCCTCGACGGGGCGCACGGTTATGACCAGTTGAATCGCCAGGTGTGCCAGCAGGAAGGAGAGTTGCGAGTGGAGGGCGGTTGTCAGCGGGTGTTCCAGCACGACGGCGAATTGCAGCTCAAGGACCATGCCTGGCAGCGGGAATTGTGTATCGACACGGGCGACGATGCGGACACGGTGGTCTGGCATCCCGGGACGCGGCCGTTGCTGGGGGTGAGCTGGAATGAGGTCTGCGAGTTTGTCTGCGTTGAGGCCACGAGCGGTGGCGGCGAAAGCCGGAGCCTGGCGCCGGGGCAGAAAGCTCATCTGAGTTTGCAGGCGCGGGTTGGGGTTTAGTTCAAGGGTTGCAGTGCCTGGACTGCCGTCATCGCGAGCAGGCTCACTCCCACATTTGATTTCAGTGAACACACCATTTGTGTTCAACGCCAAACCCCTGTGGGAGCGAGCCTGCTCGCGATGAGGCCGAATTTGTCAACGCAAATGCCGGGTTAGTTGAACTCATCCCCAACCGGATACCGGCTCGCATTCAAACTCTCTTTGATCTTGCGCAGGTGTGGCTGGAAATCCACGCCGCGGCGCAATGTCATGCCGGTCGCCAGCACATCCAGTACGGTCAGCTGAATGATTCGTGACGTCATCGGCATATAGATGTCCGTGTCTTCCGGCAGCGGAATGTTCAGGCTCAAGGTGCTGGCCTTGGCCAATGGCGATCCCTCCGCCGTCAGACCCAATACCGAAGCGCCGTTTTCCCGGGCGATGCGGGCCACTTCCACCAGCTCGCGAGTACGGCCGGTGTAGGAAATGATCACAAACAACTCACCGGTGTGCGCCACGGAAGCAATCATGCGCTGCATCAGCACGTCGGCATGGGCAGTGACGGCCAGGTTGAAGCGGAAGAACTTGTGCTGCGCATCGAGCGCCACCGGGGCCGAGGCGCCGAGGCCGAAGAAGTGGATTTGCCGGGCCTGGATCAACAGGTCGACGGCGCGACTGATCAGGTTCGGGTCCAGGGCCTGCAACGCGCTGTCCAGAGAGGCGATGGCACTGCCGAAGATCTTCTTGGTATAGGCCTCCGGATTGTCATCAGCCTCGACCGCGCGGCTGACGTATGCCGCGCCACTGGCCAGGCTCTGGGCCAATTGAAGCTTGAGTTCGGGATAGCCGCTGACACCGAAGGAACGGCAGAAACGGTTGACCGTCGGCTCGCTGACCTTTGAGGCCTGGGCGAGGGCGGCGATGCTGAAGCGGGTGGCCTGCTGTGGATTAAGCAGAATCACTTCGGCAACTTTGCGTTCGGCCTTGTTCAGGTCTTCAAGGCGATTCTGGATCTGTTCCAGTAAATTTCGCACGCGGTCCATATTGATTCCTTAGCTCCGCAAACAAGAGAGCAATGCAAATTAGGGCCCCGGCTATGCAAATTGGGACTTTGATCGGGCCGGTCACGGTGGCCTATCCTACTGATGGCTCCGACCGACCACCACTCGGAATCCACATTTTGCGAAAATGTTGTGGTTATTACTACATTTTCTCTTGAGCGATACCTTAAAAAAAGGTATTTGTAGCTTAACTTGATAAAAGAACAAACATCATGCCTTCGATTACGGTTGAACCGTGCACCTTTGCCTTGTTCGGCGCCCTCGGCGATCTGGCCTTGCGCAAGCTGTTTCCAGCGCTCTATCAGCTCGATGGCGCGGGCCTGCTGCACGAGGACACACGCATTATCGCCCTGGCCCGTGAGCCTGGCAGCGAGCAGGAGCACCTGGCGCTCATCGCCACCGAGCTGCGCCGTTATGTCGGTGCCGCAGAACTGGACGAAACCGTCGTTGAACGCTTCCTTGCCCGTTTGAGCTACCTGCACGTCGACTTCCTCAAGGCTGACGATTACGTCGCCCTGGCCGAACAGGCCGGCACCGCGCAACGAGTGATTGCTTATTTCGCCACGCCGGCCGCTGTGTATGGCGCGATCTGCGAGAACCTGGCAAGGGTCGGCCTGGCCGAAAACACCCGCGTCGTGCTGGAAAAGCCCATCGGCTCGGACCTGGAATCCTCGCGCAAGGTCAACGACGCCGTGGCGCAGTTCTTCCCGGAGAACCGCACCTACCGCATCGACCACTACCTGGGCAAAGAAACCGTCCAGAACCTCATCGCCCTGCGCTTCGCCAACAGCCTGTTCGAAACCCAGTGGAACCAGAACTACATCTCCCACGTGGAAATCACCGTGGCCGAGAAAGTGGGAATCGAGGGCCGCTGGGGTTATTTCGACAAGGCCGGTCAGCTGCGGGACATGATCCAGAATCACCTGTTGCAGCTGCTTTGCCTGATCGCCATGGACCCGCCGGCCGACCTGTCCGCCGACAGCATTCGCGATGAGAAAGTCAAAGTGCTCAAGGCACTGGCGCCGATCAGTCCGGAAGGCCTGACCACTCAGGTGGTGCGCGGTCAGTACATCGCCGGTTACAGCGAAGGCAAACCGGTACCGGGCTATCTGGAAGAACCGAATTCCAACACCCAGAGCGACACCGAAACGTTCGTCGCGCTGCGTGCCGATATCCGCAACTGGCGTTGGGCCGGCGTGCCGTTTTACCTGCGCACCGGCAAGCGCATGCCGCAAAAGCTCTCGCAGATCGTCATCCACTTCAAGGAACCGTCCCACTACATCTTCGCCCCGGAACAGCGCCTGCAGATCAGCAACAAACTGATCATCCGCCTGCAACCGGACGAAGGTATTTCCTTGCGTGTGATGACCAAGGAGCAAGGCCTGGACAAGGGCATGCAGTTGCGCAGTGGTCCGTTGCAGCTGAATTTTTCCGACACCTATCGCAGCGCTCGGATCCCCGATGCCTACGAGCGGTTGTTGCTGGAAGTGATGCGCGGCAATCAGAACCTGTTTGTCCGTAAAGATGAAATCGAAGCCGCGTGGAAGTGGTGCGACCAGTTGATCGCCGGGTGGAAAAAATCCGGTGATGCGCCCAAGCCGTACGCGGCCGGGTCCTGGGGACCGATGAGTTCCATTGCACTGATCACGCGGGATGGGAGGTCGTGGTATGGCGATATCTAAATTGAAACTGCCTCAGGGCGTCAGCGCTCATGAGTTCAAGAGCCCGGTGTTGCTGGCTGAAGGCCTGGCACTGACCGTTGCCAGACAACTGAGCGAAGCCATCGATGCCACTGGCACCGCCACATTGGTGGTGTCGGGTGGGCGCAGCCCGGTGGCGTTTTTCCAGCACCTGGCCAAACAGCCGCTGGACTGGTCCATGGTTGTCGTGACCCTGGCCGACGAGCGCTGGGTGCCGGTGGAACATGCCGACAGCAATGCCGGTTTGCTCAAGCGTTACCTGTTGCAAGGTCCGGCGGCGAAGGCGAAGTTTCTGAGCCTGTACAGCGCTACCGCCAGCCTTGAACTGGCCGCCGAGCAGGCCGATCGCTTGCTCGCCGAGCTGCCACCCATCGATGTGCTGATTCTGGGCATGGGCGACGACGGCCACACCGCCTCGCTATTCCCCAACAGTCCGAACCTGGCCGACGCGCTGAAAGTCGACGGTACACGTCGTTGCTATCCGATGCTGGCGCCGACTGTTCCGCATCAACGCCTGACCATGAGTCGTGCGTTGCTGGCTTCGGCCAAGAACACTGTTCTATCGATTTCCGGTCAGTCCAAGCTGACCACCCTCAGTGCCGCATTGGCCGGTGACGATGTCGCCGCCATGCCGATTCGCGCGTTTCTGCAACCTACGTTAGAGATTTACTGGTGCCCATGAGCCAAGGATCAGCCGCTATGAAAAACACTTCCCCGACCCTTTCCATGGCGGACAAAGTTGCCCTGATAGACAGCCTCTGCGCCAAAGCGCGGATTCTGCCGGTGATTACCATCGCTCGCGAACAGGACGTTCTGCCCCTGGCCGATGCCCTGGCTGCTGGTGGCCTGACCGCCCTGGAAGTGACCCTGCGTTCGCAGTTCGGCCTCAAAGCCATCCAGATTCTGCGCGAGCAGCGTCCGGAGCTGGTGACCGGTGCCGGTACCGTGCTGGATCGCAGCATGCTGGCAGCGGCCGAAGCGGCCGGTTCGCAGTTCATCGTTACCCCGGGCATCACCCGTGATCTGCTCGAAGCCAGCGTCGACAGCCCGATTCCGCTGTTGCCAGGCATCAGCAACGCCTCGGGCATCATGGAAGGCTACGGCCTGGGTTATCGCCGCTTCAAGCTGTTCCCGGCGGAAGTCAGCGGCGGCGTCGCGGCCATCAAGGCCTTGGGTGGCCCGTTCGGCGAAGTGAAATTCTGCCCGACTGGCGGCGTCAGCCCTGCCAACATCAAGAGCTACATGGCGTTGAAAAACGTGATGTGCGTGGGCGGTAGCTGGATGCTTGATCCAGAATGGATCAAGAACGGCGACTGGGCCCGCATTCAGGAATGCACCGCCGAGGCTTTGGCGCTGCTGGACTGATCAATCCCAAACACTTCGTTGTGTGTTCTACGGCTTTACGGTGCGCTTGGTCGGTGCACCGTTTTTTTTTGCCTTGAATATTGTGGCTGCCGACACGCTTTTTGTAGCCGCTGGCGAAGCCTGCGTCCGGCTGCGTAGCAGCTGTAAAACCAGAATGTAGGATTTACCTGACACACTGCGTGCACTGGATTACGACTGCTGCGCAGCCGGACGCAGGCTTCGCCAGCTGCTACAGAGGTGGTCACCGGCAGACATCAGCGCAGTTCATCCAGCGCCCGGACCAGCAACGCCATCTCCGCTGCCGTCGTGGTTAGCCCCGGTGTAATCCGGATACAAGGCCCGCACGCCGCGCCCGTACGCACCACGGTAAACAGGTTGTACTCATTGAGGAGCCGCTCGGCCATGACCTGCTGATCGGTGTGCCGGGTGAAGCGCATCGCGGTGATGCCGCAGTACAGGCGGGGATCATCCGGGGTCATGACTTCGATACCGGGCAGGTCGCGCACGGCCTTCACCCACTGGTTGCGCAAGTAATTCAACCGCGACCCCTTCGCCGGGGAACCGCCCATGGACTGGTGCTCTTCGAACACCAGCGGCAGCGTCATCAGTGCCGGGATGTTGGGCGTGCTGTAGGACGTACGTGCGCGAATGTCGTTGATCGCAAAGTGCATCTCGCCCATGTCCGGATCGATATCGGCCAGACGCTGCTCGGCGATGTACATAAAGCCCAGCGTCAGCGGTGCACCGATCCATTTGTGCAGATTGAAGCCCGCGAAGGCGATACCCAGCGCTTCGAGATCGAATGCAATCTGCCCGAGCGCATGAGCGCCATCAAGGATCACGTCGATCCCATGCTCCTTGGCCGCGGCGGCGATGGCCTGTACCGGCATGACCAATCCGGTGCGATGGGTGACGTGCGTCAGGGCCATCAGCTTGAGTCCTGGATGGCGCGCGAACGCCTCACGATAGCTGGCCAGTAAGTTGTCAAAGGTGGCCGGGTGAGGGTGGTCAATCTCGATGACTTCAACACCGCGATGGCGCGCCAGCCAACGCATGGCGCCTTTGACGGTGTCGTATTCCAGGTCGCTGATCAGAACCTGATCACCCGGCTGCAGGCGGTTGTAGTTGCGGATCAGCGATTGCAAGCCATCTGTTGCGTTGCGGGTAAGGGCGATGGTTTGCGCACGTACACCCACCATCTCGGCAAGCTGGGCGCGAATGTCCAGGCTCTCGCCCAGTTCAAACCGCCGACGCACGTGCACCGAGTTGCTGCGATTGATCAACTCGATGTTGCGCTGATACTCCTCGACCACCGTGCGCGACATGCGACCGAAGTAACCGTTTTCCAGGTTTATCGGGCCAGGTTCGACCGCGTAGCGGTCGGCAAAGGTTTCCCAGAAGTCTTCATCACGGGCGCGCAGCGTGTTATCGGGCATGGGCTTCTCGATAGGGCGTAGGTCAGGGTATTGCCGGATCAGTGGCGCGGGGCAGGTCTGCCATGCTTGGCGCGCAGCGGTTCGAGCAAGTCCGATAAACCGTTATGGTCAATTTCCTGCATCAAGGCCAGCAAGCCACCCAATTCACCATGAGGAAAACCTTCACGGGCGAACCAGTTCAGGTATTGGCCGGGCAGGTCGGCAATGATCCGGCCTTTGTATTTGCCGAAGGGCATTTCGCGGGTGATCAACAGTTCGAGCTTTTCCGGGTTCATCGATAGGTCGTCTTGATTCAGTCAGTCTGGAAAATACAGGCATTCTGCATGCAGGCCAAATGACAGATCATGCAAAACACGCGGATGCAGATTTACAGTTAAAAAATAACTTATTGATAAATAACGATTAATTTGTAATTCCAAAGCTGGCATGCAGGGTGCAATAGCTATTGCATCTTTCATCAACCCGCAAGGAATTGAAAAATGACCGACATGAATAAAGAAGCCATCTCTGTACTCAACGACCTGATTGAAACCTGCAAAGACGGTCAGGAAGGGTTCAAGACTTGCGCCGAAGACATCAAGCACCCAGAACTTAAAACCCTGTTCGTGACTCGTTCTGCCGATTGTGCAACCGCTGCTGCTGAACTGCAGTCTGCCGTACGTTCAATGGGTGGCGATCCGGAAACCTCTACCAGTGTGAGTGGTGACCTGCACCGCCGTTGGGTAGACGTGAAGTCGATGTTCACCGGCAAGGACGAAGAAGCCGTGTTGAACGAAGCTGAGCGCGGTGAAGACCATGCACTGAAGGCTTACAAAGAAGCCATCGAAAAAATCAACAAGCACAACCTGGTCGGTATTCGTGATCTGGTTGAACGTCAGTACCACGGCGTGCAACGCAATCATGATCAGGTGAAAGCCCTGCGTAATCAGGCTCGCGCCCGTTCGTAAGGGTTGTAGCCGATAAAAAAACGCCTGTTAATCAGGCGTTTTTTACATCAAAAGATCGCAGCCTGCGGCAGCTCCTGCATTGGAATGCGTTTCCTGTAGGAGTTGCCGCAGGCTGCGATCTTTTTGTTGAGTCAGCCGATGCTGATGGCCGGCAGGGTAGGCAGCGTCACGGTTTGCTGTTTACGCGGAGCCAGGATCTCCGCTTCGCCATCAACAACCAACTCATCACGCTGGTTGAAAACGCGGGTCGCAATGCGCACGCGAAACTTCGGCAGTTTCTCCAGAATTTCCAGGCGCACGGTCAGCGTGTCACCAATCTTCACCGGCTTCTGAAAGCTCATTTGCTGGCCGATATAGATAGTGCCTGGCCCAGGCAACTCGCAGGCCACGGCGGCACTGATCAGCGCACCGCTGAACATGCCATGGGCGATGCGCTCCTTGAACATCGTGCCCGCGGCGAATTCGGCGTCCAGATGCACAGGGTTATGGTCGCCAGACATGGCGGCGAACAGCTGGATATCGCGCTCTTCGACCAGTTTGCTGTAGCTGGCAGTCTGGCCGACTTCGAGTGCTTCGTACGGGGTGTTGGTAACCTGGGTCATCTGTTTCAATTCCTGTCACGAATAAATAAATGTACAAAAAAACTATTCCGACCTGAGTGGCCGTCGGTGCGCCAATGCCTGCGCGATCCAGTTCAACACGTCGTTGATCACTTCATCGCGGTTGCTCTCGTTAAACAATCCATGCCGAGCCTGGGGGTAGATCGTCAGCTGCAGGTTCTGGCTGCCGGCCTCGCGCAGTGCGTTAGCCAGATCTTTCAGACGTTTACCTTCGCTCACCGGATCACATTCACCGCCAATCACTAACAGCGGCAGGCCCGGATCAATTTGCGCGAGATTGGACGCTTTGCTGATTTGCTGCAAGCCGCCGAGCAAATCGATCCACAGTTGGTTGGTGCAACGAAAGCCGCAAAGCGGATCGGCGGCATACAGATCGACTTCAGCCGGATCACGACTGAGCCAGTCGAATGATGTGCGCACGGGTTTGAATGACTTGTTGAACGAACCGAATGTCAGCCATTCAATCAGCGCACTGCGCCCCTTCGGCCCCTGCCGCAGGCGTTCGAGACGAGCTATCTGCCGCGCGGCACGATAAAGCGCCAAGGGCTGGAAATTTGAACCGCTCAGGATTGCGCCATGCAGGCTGGCGCTGTGATGCAGAAGATAAGCCTGGGCGATGTAGCTGCCCATGCTATGGCCGAGCAACACGATCGGCACGCCCGGATGCTGTTGGCCGATGTGCTGGTTGAGGCTGGCGAGATCACCGACCACCTTGCACCAACCGTCGTCGTCGGCGAAAAAACCCAGCGTCCCGTTTTCGGCAGTTTTGCCATGTCCACGCAAGTCCGGGGCGTAGACGCCGTAGCCCTGATCGCAGAGTTTTTGCGCCAGACGGGCGTAGCGACCGCTGTGTTCCGCCATGCCGTGTGCCAGCAGGATGACTGCTTTCAACGGGGCAGCGGGCAGCCACTGATTGACGTAAAGGCGGCTGCGGTCACTCGCGGTCAGCCAGAAAGTGTCGTGGATCATGGCGATTCCTTTGCAATGGGCTGCCAGGTGGAAAACAGCTCCGATGCATTGTATAGCGCATCGCACGCTTGCCGTCTGATCAGGCTGATCAGGCCGGACCACGGAATCAAGATTCACACGGTCAATGAGAGTCACTGGCGTATTTGCCTGATAGGCCATAACTGCTAGTGTCCGTGAAGCTCCGCCTTCTGCCTTTTGTTTTACAAATGACAGAACAGCGGCCCGGATAGGTTCAGGTAAAGAGGACAAGAACAATGCAACCTGATTTCTGGAATGACAAACGCCCGGCCGGCGTGCCCCTCGACATTGATCTGGGGGCCTACAAGTCGGTGATCGAGGTGTTCGAGCGTTCCTGCAAGAAATTTGCTGACCGCCCGGCATTCAGCAACATGGGCGTAACCCTGACCTACGCCGAACTCGAACGCTACAGCGCCGCGTTCGCCGGCTACCTGCAAGCCCACACCGACCTGGTACCGGGCGATCGCATTGCGGTGCAGATGCCCAACGTTTTGCAATACCCGATTGCCGTGTTCGGCGCCTTGCGCGCCGGCCTCATCGTGGTCAATACAAACCCGCTGTACACCGCGCGGGAGATGCGTCATCAGTTCAAGGATTCCGGTGCCCGGGCGCTGGTCTATCTGAACATGTTCGGACAGAAGGTCCAGGAAGTGCTGCCGGACACCGACATCCAGTACCTGATCGAAGCGAAGATGGGCGACATGTTGCCCGCCGCCAAGGGCTGGTTGATCAACACCGTAGTCAGCAAGGTCAAGAAAATGGTCCCGGCCTATTCATTGCCGCAAGCCATTTCCTTCAAGAGCGCGCTGCGCATGGGCAAAGGGCAGGGCATCAGGCCGCTGAACGCCGGCCTCGACGACATCGCCGTGCTGCAATACACCGGCGGCACGACTGGCCTGGCCAAGGGCGCCATGCTGACCCACGGCAATCTGGTGGCGAACATGCAGCAGGCGCGCGCCTGTCTAGGGCAGTTTGGGACTGACGGTCAGCCGCTGTTGCGCGAAGGGCAGGAGGTGATGATTGCGCCGCTGCCGCTGTACCACATCTATGCATTCACAGCGAATTGCATGTGCATGATGGTCACCGGCAACCACAATGTGCTGATCACCAATCCACGGGACATCAAGGGCTTCATCAAGGAGCTGCAGAACTGGCGCTTCTCGGCGCTGCTGGGGCTCAACACGCTGTTCGTCGCGCTGATGGATCACCCGGACTTCAAGACCCTGGACTTCACCAGCCTCAAGCTGACCAACTCCGGCGGCACCGCGCTGGTCAAGGCCACCGCCGAACGCTGGGAAAAACTGACCGGTTGCCGCATCACCGAAGGCTATGGCCTGACGGAAACGTCGCCAGTCGCCTGCACCAACCCGTACGGCGACAAATCCCGCATCGGCACGGTGGGCCTGCCGGTGCCGGGCACTACGCTCAAAGTCATCAACGATGACGGCGTCGAGCAGCCTTTGGGCGAGCGTGGCGAGTTGTGCATCAAGGGCCCGCAGATCATGAAGGGTTACTGGCAGAAACCCGAGGCGACGGCTGAAGTGCTGGATGCCGAGGGATGGTTCAAGTCGGGTGACATCGCGGTGATCGATCCGGACGGATTCGTGCGCATTGTCGACCGCAAGAAAGACATGATCATCGTCTCGGGCTTCAACGTGTACCCGAACGAGATCGAAGACGTGGTGATGGCCCACCCCAAAGTAGCCAATTGCGCGGTGATCGGCGTGCCTGACGAGCGATCGGGGGAGGCGGTGAAGTTGTTCGTGGTGGCCCGCGAATCCGGTGTCAGCCTTGAAGAGCTGAAGGCTTACTGCAAGGAAAATTTCACGGCGTACAAAGTGCCCAAGCATATTGTGTTGCGTGATTCGTTGCCGATGACACCGGTCGGCAAGATTTTGCGGCGGGAGTTGCGGGATATCGCCTGATCGGAGAATGGCCGCGCTTTGCGCGGATCGCGGGCAAGCCTAGCTCACACAAGTCTGCATCTATATTGATGTGAACCTGTGGGAGCAAGGCTTGCCCGCGATGCTTTTAACGGGGCCAAAGCACTATTTCACGGGGCCTTTTACAGCGGTATAGAATTTTTGCTCTAAAACTGACTATTGCACATTCATGAGTCACGAATGTGACCGTAGAGGCCGCTTTTGGCTCTAGTCGACCCTTGGCAAAGCTGCTACTCTCGGCGCGCTTTGTGACCTCTCGGCCTTGAAAAAAGCCAGACTCACCAACAAACAAACACCAATAATAATCGCATCAAATGCGGTGATGAATTCGCGTTGCTGAGGAGTGGGCTTCCATGATCGAAGACTTCTGGAAGGATAAATACCCTGCCGGGATTGCTGCCGACATCAATCCGGACGAGTATCCGAATATTCAGGCAGTGCTCAAGCAGTCCTGCCAACGCTTCGCCGATAAACCGGCATTCAGCAACCTGGGCAAGACAATCACCTACGGTGAACTGTACGAATTGTCCGGTGCCTTTGCCGCTTACCTGCAACAGCATACCGACTTGCAGCCGGGCGATCGAATCGCTGTGCAGCTGCCCAACGTTTTGCAGTACCCGGTCGCCGTCTTCGGGGCGATTCGTGCCGGGCTGATCGTGGTCAACACCAACCCGCTGTACACCGCGCGGGAAATGGAACACCAATTCAACGACTCCGGTGCCAAGGCCCTGATTTGCCTGGCAAACATGGCGCACCTGGCGCAGACCGTGGTGCCGAAAACCGGCGTCAAGCACGTGATTGTCACCGAAGTGGCCGATCTGTTGCCGCCGCTCAAGCGCCTGCTGATCAACAGCGTCATCAAGTACGTGAAGAAGATGGTGCCAGCGTACCACTTGCCCAAAGCCATCAAGTTCAATGACGTGCTGAGCAAGGGCCACGGCCAGCCAGTGGTTGAAGCCAACCCGGCCAGCAGCGACGTGGCGGTCCTGCAGTACACCGGCGGCACCACCGGGGTGGCGAAGGGCGCGATGCTGACTCACCGCAACCTCGTGGCGAACATGCTGCAATGCAAGGCGCTGATGGGTTCCAACCTGAATGAAGGTTGCGAGATCCTGATCACGCCTCTGCCGCTGTACCACATCTATGCCTTCACCTTTCATTGCATGGCGATGATGCTGATCGGCAACCACAACATCCTGATCAGCAACCCGCGCGACTTGCCGGCGATGGTCAAGGAACTGTCGAAGTGGAAGTTCAGCGGCTTTGTCGGCCTGAACACCTTGTTCGTTGCCCTGTGCAACAACGAAGGCTTCCGCAAGCTGGATTTCTCCGCGCTGAAAGTCACCCTGTCGGGCGGCATGGCCCTGCAATTGGCCGCCGCTGAACGCTGGAAAGCGGTCACCGGTTGCTCCATCTGCGAAGGTTACGGCATGACCGAAACCAGCCCGGTGGCGACGGTCAACCCGATCCAGCACATCCAGATCGGCACCATCGGCATTCCGGTTCCGTCGACGCTGTGCAAGATCATCAATGATGCGGGCGTTGAACAGCCGCTGGGGGAAATCGGTGAGCTGTGCGTCAAAGGCCCGCAGGTCATGAAGGGCTATTGGCAGCGCCAGGATGCCACCGACGAAATCCTCGACAGCGAAGGCTGGTTGAAAACCGGTGACATCGCGCTGATCCAGCCCGATGGCTACATGCGTATCGTCGATCGCAAGAAAGACATGATTCTGGTCTCCGGTTTCAACGTGTACCCGAACGAGCTGGAAGACGTGCTCGCGACCTTGCCAGGCGTGCTGCAGTGCGCAGCCATCGGCATCCCGGACGAGAAGTCTGGCGAGGCGATCAAGATCTTCATCGTTGCCAAACCGGGCGTGACGTTGACGAAAGAGCAAGTCATGGAGCACATGCGTGCGAACGTGACGGGCTACAAGGTCCCACGCTCCGTCGAGTTCCGCGACGCACTGCCGACGACTAACGTCGGCAAGATCTTGCGGCGTGAACTGCGGGATGAAGAGCTGAAGAAAATCAACGCGAAGAAAGCCACCGCGTAATCAAACAAAAGCCCCGCAGATGCGGGGCTTTTTGTTAGTGCATGTATGTAAGTTTCAGCGGCTGCAACCTGTGGCGAGGGGATTTAGCGAACCGTCGCACCGCCCCGTTCGGCTGCGCAGCAGTCGTAAAACCAGCCTACGCGGTGTACCTGATACACCTCAATTGCGGCTTTTGGGGCTGCTTCGCAGCCCAACGGGGATAAATCCCCTCGCCACAGGGGATGTGTGGTGTTACAGGCGGAACGGCGCGAAGTTCACGTTGGTGCCCGCCGGACGCATGTCCTGCAAGTACGAATCCTTGTCTGCACTCAGTTCCAGGCTCAATGCCGCCTTGCGCTTGCCCTCATTGCGCACCACCAGCCCTTCGAGCTTTTCGCGCAGGAACACCGTCGGCACTTTCAGGTGCAGCAGTTCGTCGGTGTCCGGCGTGTGCATCAGCAGGTGCACCCATTCGTACTGACCAATGGCCAGGCGCGCGACCGGAATATCGAACCACCAGATGTTGCGGTTACGGTTCAATTCGGTGAAATGGCAGTTGTTGACGCCAAGCACAGCACCGCCGAGTTCCTGGTTTCTGCGGGCAATGGCCTGCTTTTTATCGAGTTTCATAACATTCCTACGGGATTGGATCTTCAGCGCCTGAGCCTGAATACGTTGCGCATTCTCGGGGGTTGGTCGGCAAACATAAAGCCCAACCTGCGTCGATCGATGAAATGTCCTGCTGAAAATAAATGAAACTCCCTGCAAACGCCTCCGGTCAATCTTTGTGTAACGACTTTTCTCGTTCAATTGTTCACAGGAGAAACACCATGAGCAGCACTGGCGATAAAGTAAAAGGCATGGCCAACGAAGCCGCTGGTAACGTCAAGCAGGGCGTCGGCAAGGCCACCGGCAACGATAAAATGCGCGCTGAAGGCGTCGTTCAGGAAAAGAAAGGCGAAGCTCAACAAGCGGTTGGCAAAGCCAAAGACGCGGTAAAGAAAGGTGTCGACAAGGCCTGATCCAGGCCGTGACGTGCTTTACGAACGGCCATCCACGGATGGCCGTTTTTGTGTCAGCTTGAACTTGAGCACGGAAATTGTTTCAAAGTCGCCAAGTAGGCTACTTTGATGTAGAAAACGGCCCCTGAGTCGCCTCGACTTCAACCCAATTTTGCGGCGAAAGGAGACGCTAATGATTTTCCCGGACATGAAAGGTCTGCCCATCCATCGCGTGATGGTGCGCACAGTCACTGAGTTCGTTGACGACGAGATGTCGACCTACGCCTCGGCACTGGCCTATCAGATGTTGTTCTCGTTATTCCCCTTCATCCTGTTCCTGATTGCACTGATCGGTTTCCTGCACCTGCCGGACTTTTTTTCGTGGCTGCGCCTGCAGTCGGAACTGGTGTTGCCGCCCCAGGCTCTGGAGCAGGTGAACCCGGTGATCGACCAGCTTCAGCAGTCCAAAGGCGGGTTGCTGTCGGTCGGTATCGTGATTGCGCTATGGACCGCCTCGGCCGGCGTGCGCTTGATGATGAGCGCGATGAACGCGGCCTACGATGTGGTGGAAGGTCGCCCGGCCTGGAAGCGCTTTCCCCTGTCGATCATCTACACCATTGGCATCGCCGGCATGCTGTTGGTGGCCGCTGCCTTGATGGTGCTGGGACCGCAAGTCATGGGCTGGATCGCCTCCCAGGTCGGCCTTGAAGACTTCATCGTCACCTTGTGGACAATCGTCCGCTGGCCGGTGGTGGTGATCCTGCTAATGGTCGCGGTGGCGCTGATTTATTACGTCATGCCCGACGTCAAGCAGGAGTTTCGCTTCATCACGCCGGGGTCCGTGCTGGCGGTGGTGGTGTGGATTCTGGCCTCCGTGGGCTTCGGCCTGTACGTCAAGGAATTCGCCAACTACAACGCCATGTACGGCAGTATCGGTGCGATCATCGTGTTGCTGCTCTATTTCTATATTTCTGCGGCGGTACTATTGCTCGGCGCAGAAATGAATGCAGTGATCGAGCACATGTCCACCGAAGGCAAGGACCCTGGCGAGAAAGTCCCTGGGGAGCTCGACCACGAGCCTAAACACCACGTTTCCGGACTGGGTCGAGACCACTCGATCAAGTCGCCCACTGACGAAGCCATCTAATGATCCGTGAAATTCTAAAAATGGGTGATGAGCGCTTGCTGCGCATTGCCCCGCCGGTTCCGGCTGAAATGTTCGATAGCCCCGAGCTGTGGCAACTGATCGACGACATGTTCCAGACCATGGAAAGCGTCGGTGGGGTTGGCCTGGCCGCGCCGCAGATCGGCGTCGACCTGCAATTGGTGATCTTCGGTTTTGAGCACAGCGAACGCTATCCGGACGCCGAAGCCGTGCCACAGACGATTTTGATCAATCCACTGATAACGCCGCTGAGCCCGACACTGGAAGAGGGTTTCGAAGGCTGCCTGTCGGTACCGGGTCTGCGCGGTGCGGTGGATCGTTATCGGGATATTCGCTACGAAGGTGTCGACCCCAAGGGGCAACCGATCCTGCGCATTGCTTCAGGCTTTCACGCACGGGTCGTGCAGCATGAGTGCGATCACCTGATCGGGCGGCTGTACCCGTCGCGCATCACGGATTTCACCCAATTCGGATTTACCGAGGTGATGTTCCCGGAGCTTGATCCGAACGCTGACGATTAACACAAGATTTTTGAATCCCCTGATAAACCTGTGGGAGCCGGGCTTGCCCGGCTCCCACATTTGGTTCTTTACAGGTTTGGATTGCTTCATTTTCCCGGGCTTAATAAGCCGCAATGTCATCCGTTAATTAACGGATTCGCACCCCGCTTGAAGAACTGCCCTTCATCGACCGATCACACGTTATCGATGGGCGACCTCACCAACGGTTCTAAACCCATGGCAATCATCGGCTTGCTGCGTGCGTATCGGCTCAGGCGTTCGGCCATCGAGTAGGGCAGTGGCGGATCAAAAGCAAAACCACGCCGCTCATAAAACTCCCGCAAGTCTGGATGACAAAACAACCACACCGGACCTTCGGCGTCCTTGATCGCGTGGGCGATCAGCGTCGCGGCGATGCCCTGTTCGCGGCAGGCAGGATCAACGAACAACCCGGTCAACCAATGCCCGTCCGCGACCGGTCGCAAGCACAGCGCGCCGATGATCCCCTCGCGTCTGGCGACCCAGAGTTGTGCGTCGCGCACGGCTTTCATCGACGATTGATGAGCGCGATAAAACTTGTTCATCAGTGGCCACAAAGGCTCGTCGAGCAAGGTGTACTGGGTGTCGGGCATAGGGTTGGCTTGTCGATACGTAAAACGGGCGATTATAAAAGAACACGCGTGCGGCGATAGGTGTATACCTGATTCCACATCCCGTATGAGTGGAGTACGTATCATGGCCAAAGGCATGGATTCAAAGAAAGCAGCGAAGAAAAAACCGGCAAAAACCGCCGATGAAAAGCGCGCGGACAAGAAGGCCAAGAAGGTGGATGTGTTCGGTCATTGATCCCGCGACAAGGGAGCCCGGCCCTCGGGCTCCTGCTGTCTGTCTAACCTCATAACCAAATAATCTGCAAGAAAACCCGGCGTTCATGCACAGAAGGGGATTGATCCTCGATCTGAGCAACGCCATGCCCACCACTTCGACAATACCCTCCGGGCGCGCTCCAGGGAGGTGTTCCGCGATCCTGAAGACAAGAGTTGCTTGCCGGGTTACATCGCCACGAGGGTTGGCGCCGGTTTGTAGCGAGAAAAAAGGATCAAAACTGTCATTTGTGACAGTAGACAAGATGTCATCAGAAACAGACTCTGCACCTGAACATCACCAATGATCAGCGTGCATTCAGGCGCGGAGTTTTTACATGGTTATCAGATTGATCCTCGTCATCTTTGCGCTGTGTGTTGGCGTCTTCGTACTGTTCTTCTTTTATGCAAAAGACGCCGTAGGTGAAAAAAGTCGTTTCGCCGTCATCAATCCCCCAATGAATGCTGCGCAAACGGTGGCGGTCCAGCAGCGGATCGATGAACAGCTCATTCGCAAAGGGGGTGGCGAGCAAATCAGCTCGACTCAGCTGGTCTACGAAAATGGCGCGGTGATAGTAGCCTTTCCGGTTCCTGGCGACGTCCAGGGGAGCGACGGCATCTGCGACTACGGCTATTTCTGCGTTTGGGAAAATCGGGATTACACCGGGAAAAAATTGTCGGTGTTGAGCAAAGCCGCCAATCGTCCCATCAACCTGTCTGACTACAACATGAGCAAACAGGTATCGTCCTGGCAGCACAATAATAGAGTTCGCACAGTGAAGATCTTTGGCGTAGATGGCCCCGATGCTATTGGTAACATGATGATGAGCAACATCAAGGAAGTGGGATTAGGCAGGGGTTGCTGCCCCTTCAGTTTTCCCGAAAAAGCCGTCGTCCCTGCCCAGGTCACCGAGCTCTATTCCCAGAATGAATTGATCGAGCAAAGCGACAGAATGGTCAGTGTCGCGTTTTCTCCGATGTTTATTTTGTTTGCCCAGTAGTAGCCATTCTCATCCCGCGTGACACCTTCCGACGCTGAACCGATTTAGTCCCGGATACTGGCCGACTAGTGGCCTTGCTTCACGATAATGGCTGTCTATGCTGACGCTAGCCAGCAAGGAGTCTTTGCATAAAAGGAATTACCTATGAATACATCAGGGTTGGCCCTGTCCGGGGCTATCAAGAGAAGGATGTCTTGATAAGAGCGTTGCAGTTAGGACTCTCCGATTGAACATCATTTATCACCTGACACTTCCTTCCTTATTGGGGGATGCGTGTGCCTGTTCCATGGAACGTTTTGGTGGATACGTTGAAAGAACGTTGAACTTTCTTCATTCAAACGACCGCGCTTAGGGTGATACAACCATGTTTAACCTACATCACAAGTCTGATCTGCTGGAAATCGAACGCTTCAGCTGCGCACTGACTGAAGCCAACGGCAAGTTGGCGGCTATCAGTCGTTCAATGGCGATCATCGAGTTCACCCCTGAAGGTGTGGTAATAGACGCCAACGACAACTTCTGCAGCGTCATGGGTTACAGCGTTGAAGAAGTGCGCGGCAAGCACCACAGAATGTTCTGCGAGGAGGCGTTTTATCGGAGCGAGGAATACGCGAAATTGTGGCGCGACCTGGCACGTGGCGAACCGGTGTCCGGGACTTTTTCACGCTTGAATAAACGGGGCCAAGAGGTCTGGCTTGAAGCCAGTTACATGCCGGTATTGGGTGCCGATCGCCAGGTTAAAAGCGTGATGAAAGTGGCCTCGGACATCACCGATCGAATCAACAAGGAACACGAGAACGACAGCCTGCTCGCCGCCATCGGCCGCTCCATGGCGGTTATCGAATTCACCCCCGATGGCAAGGTCATTACCGCCAACGAGAACTTTCTGAAAACCATGCACTACTCGCTCAACGAAGTAGTGGGGCAGCACCACAGCCTGTTTTGCCATCGCAGCGAAAGTGATTCACAAGCGTATAAGGCGTTCTGGGCGTCACTCAACCGTGGCGAATATCACTCGCACCGTTTCGAGCGCAAAGACAAGTACGGTCATACGGTGTTTCTGGAAGCTTCCTACAACCCGTTGTTCGACGCCAAGGGCCGGTTGTACAAAGTGGTGAAGTTTGCCAGTGACATCACCCAACAGGTCACGACCCTGCAAACCGCTGCAGAGTCCGCTCACAGCACGTCAGTGCAAAACGATGCCTGCGCGCAGAAGGGGTCTCAGGTGGTGCAGCAAACCGTGCAGATCATCCAGGACATCTCCCGCGATCTGAACGAAGCCGCCCTGAGTATTGATGCGGTCAGCAAGCAATCCGACATCATCGGCACCATCGTCCAGACCATTCGCGGAATCGCCGATCAAACCAACCTGTTGGCACTCAACGCAGCGATCGAGGCGGCTCGGGCGGGCGAACACGGGCGCGGGTTCGCGGTGGTGGCCGACGAAGTCCGCAGCCTCGCGGCGCGAACCAGTCAGGCGACGCTGGAGATTGTCGACGTGGTGCGCAGGAACCACGACCTGTCGCTGAGTGCGGTCACCAGCATGCAATCGAGCTTGAGCCGGACCGGGCTTGGCGTTGAACTGGCGAACGAGGCGGGCGAGGTGATTCTGGAGATCCAGCAAGGCTCGCGGCATGTGGTGGATGCGATCAGCCAGTTCAACTCGACGTTGCAGTTGAACTAGCGCACGTATGTCTAAATGGCATACCCAATCCTTGTAGCAGCTGGCGCAGCCTGCGTTCGGCTCTGTTGTGGCGAGGGGATTCATCCCCGTTCGGCTGCTCGGCAGTCGTAAAGATATGGGGCCGCTGCGCGACCCAACGGGGATGAATCCCCTCGCCACAGAGCAGCCGGACGCAGGCTGCGCCAGCTGCTACAGGGATTTGTGTGTATTGAGGGATTAGAGCGCGGCCAGGAATTTGTCTACCACTTGGCCATTGTCCTTGTCGGCACTGCTATCGGCGTTCTCGGTTTTCGCCAGTTTCAGCTTGTCTTCCATGCGCTGTGCAAGCTCTTCACCGATCGCCTTTTGCTGCTCCGGTGGCATGGCTTTGACCTCCTCTTCCGTCAGCCCCATCTCTTTCAAAAGGCTGTCGCGCAGACGCTGTTCCGGTGTCTTGCTCATGTAGTCCTTGAAGTCGCTCATGGCCGTGCTGTCGCTCGACGCCGGTACGGTCGACGCGTCGGTCGCTTGCAGGTTGATGCGGGTTTTCGCGAACGCTTCATTGACGTTGTCGCTGATCTTGCTGGTGTCGCTGGCCTGCGCGGTGGGCGTAACGGCGTTGTTCTGGACGTTCTGGATCAACCCGCTGTACAGCGCGCTGGCGGCCGCCGTCGTGGGGTCCATGTCCGTGCGTTGCGGGGGTTGAACGACGTGTGTCTGTTTCGCACTGACCAACATGATGGATAAACCTGCAGGTAATGGCTGATCCAACAGTAAGAGCAATTTGCATGCCGTCAGCTGAGCCCCCTGTTTTCAAGGGGCCAGCGCCATGCCGTGCAACGAAGGCGGAGACAGGTTGCCGCTTGGCGGCATCCCTCGTCCGCGTTGCGGTCAACGATGGGCAATGTTCTCCAGGGCCAGGTTGCGGGTCCGTGGGCCGAACCAGCCGATGGTGATCATCACGATCAGCATGCTGCTGACGATGAACGCCAACACACCCGGCGTGCCGAAATGCTCGAGAAATATCCCGATCAGCAGGCTGCTGAATACCGTCGACAATCGACTGAACGAATAACAGAACCCGACCGCCCGGGCGCGGATGTTGGTGGGGAACAGTTCGCTTTGATAAGAGTGATAACTGAAGCTCAACCAGGCGTTGCAGAAAGTGATCATCACCCCACAGAAAATCAGACCGAACGCACTGGTTTGCCACGCGAACAGCGTACCGAACGTCATCGCGCCCAGCGCTGAACCGACGATCTGCCATTTGTTTTCAAAACGGTTGGCGAACTTCACGAACAGCAAAGGCCCGAGCGGGTAGGCAAGGGTAATGATGAAGGCATACATCAGACTGTGGGTGACACTCACGCCTTGTCCGGACAGCAACGCCGGCAGCCAGTTGCCAAAGCCGAAGAAACCGATGGCCTGAAACACATGGAACACAATCAGCATCAGGGCCCGGCGACGAAACGGTGGCTGCCAGATATCGGCGAAACGACCTTTGCCTTGAACGTCCACCTCAGCCGGTTCCGGCTCGTCCAGCGCCTTGCCTTGATCCTTCACGCAGCGCGCTTCGATGTCATCGAGAATCTTGCCGGCCTCGTCGAATCGGCCGTGCTGGGCCAGCCAGCGCGGAGACTCCGGCAAGCGCGAACGCAGCCACCAGATGAACAAGGCAAACACCGCGCTCGCCAACACCACCCAACGCCAGCCCGAGACACCGAAGGGCGCTTGCGGCACCAGCCACCATGACATCAATGCCACCGCTGGCACCGACAGGAATTGCACGAAAAACGCGAAGGCAAAGGCGGAACTGCGCATGCGTTTGGGGACCAGTTCCGAGAGATACGCGTCGATGGTCACCAGTTCGATGCCCAGCCCAATGCCCACCAGGAAGCGCATGCAGATAATCCCCAGGGCCGAACTCTGAACCCCCATCGCGACGGTCGCGACGGTGTACCAGATCAGGGCAAAGGTGAAGATCGCGCGGCGACCGAAGCGATCCGCCAATGGGCTCAGCAGGCTTGCGCCAAGAAACAACCCGAGGAAGGTCGCCGAGGCAAACGCGGCCTGATCGGAAAAGCCAAACACGCCCTGGCTGCCTGTCGCGAAGATGCCATCGCGAATCAGGCCAGGGCTGATGTAGGCCGTCTGGAAAAGATCGTACAGCTCGAAAAAACCACCGATAGAAAGCAGCGCCACCAGTTTCCAGATCGTTGAAACGGCAGGTAATCGGTCGATGCGAGCGGAGATTTGAGCGGCGCGGACGGGATCGATACCGTCCGCTTGGCTGAAGGAGGCGAGGGTGCGCGCAGACATATGCTGATCCAATTTTTATTGATGGAGAAGCTTAGCCTGCTATCGGAATCAGGTGTGTGCGAATCCCGGCGCATTTTCACTGGATTTCGCTAGTTTATTGCAGTAACGGTATTCATCTTGGTGGTTTATGGCGCAATGGGGATGTCGAACTGTTGAAACGCGTCATCCATCGGCTCATAGCCAAGCACTCGCGTCGTTTCGCTGAGGTCCAGCCGCTTGAAGCGGTTGTTGGAGATGCCATGGGCAATCAGGTGTTGCACGCCTTCCACTTCCACCGAGCGTTGCAGCAACTGCACCGCATCTCGTGGGCTGAGCCAGGCACTCAGATCACGGGCATTGGTCAGTTCATGACGGTCCGGGAATTCGAACGCGCCGATACGCAAGGCGATGGTCGAAAGCCCGCGTTTGGCGGCGTAGTACCCACACAACGCCTCGCCATAGCACTTGCTGACGCCGTAAAGGTTGGCCGGCATCACCTGCATGCCCGGCGTGATTTGCCGATCCACCGGATAACCTTCAATGGTTTGCGCGCTGCTGGCGAACACCAGTCGCTTGCATCCGGCAGCGACGGCGGCTTCGAACAGGTAGGTGGTGGCGAGAATGTTGTTGGGCAGCAACTCATCGAACGAGGCGGTGGCGTGCGGGATGCCAGCCAGGTGCACGATCACGTCGATGCCTTCCAGGGCATTGCCTACGGCTGAAGCGTCGGCCAGGTCCAGGCGCAGGAAACGGTGCGGGACGTCGACCGCGAAGTCGGGTTCGATGCGATCCGTCAGCACAAAGGTGTAGCGGTCCTTCGACGCTTCGAAAAAGGTTTTGCCGATTCTGCCGCAGGCACCGGTCAGCAGTACGTTGAGTCCGTTCATGTGTCTCTCTTTTCAAGGGGGTACAGAAGGGTATGTCGGGCACTAGGGCAACCCGTTGCAGCCATGTTTGAGAAATCCTGGGCGTTGGGCCAGCCGTTGAAAGTACTCGTCGACGGCGGGGTAGTCGGGGCGATCGATCGGTGTCATCAGCCAGCGGTTGACTGAAAGTCCGACGACGATGTCGGCCAGGGTGAAGTGAGGGCCGGCGACATAAGCACCGGTTGCCTTGAGCTGCTGTTCGAGGATGGCCATCTTCTGGTTCCAGCCGCGCACGCCGACGGCGAGACGGTGCGGGTCCTGATATTCCGGATCCTTGCGCACCAGCGCCGTGAACGCATAACTCCAGGAGGGGTTGAGCTCGGTGGCCTGCCAATCCATCCACTGCTCGACCCGGGCGCGGGCTGCAGGCTCCGTGGGCAGCAGATCGGTGTGGTGGTGTTTGCCGACCAGGTAGCGGCAGATGGTGTTGGACTCCCATAACACGCCGGCGTCGTCGATGATCACCGGCACCTGTGCGTTGGGATTGAGCTTGATGAACTCGGGGCTGTGGGTCGATGCAAAACCGCTGCCCCAGTCCTCGCGTTCGTAGGAAACACTCAATTCGTCGCAGGTCCACAGGACCTTTCTGACGTTGATCGAGGATGCTTTACCGAGAATCTTCAGTGCGTGTTCCATTGAGCTACTCCTTTAGCGATTCGACGCTTCAGGAATCTAACAGTGTGTCGGCCAGGATGCGACTCAGGCCGGGTCCGGTAACGCCGAGGCTGGTAAACCAAACGTGCGGTCAAACAGCCAGTTGAACGCGAAGGTGTAGCAGGGAATGAAGATGATCAGTGCCAGATCCAGCAAGAAAGCTTGTACCAGGCTGATGTTCATCCACCAGGCAATCAGCGGGATCAGAAACACTATCAAGGTTAGTTGAAATCCCACTGCATGGGCGATGCGCCGTTTAACCGTGCGGGTGCGCGAAGGCTGGCGGCTTTCCCAGCGTTCGAACAACGAGGTGTAGATGAAATTCCAGCTCACGGCGATGGTGGTAATGACCACGGCCAGCGGGCCGGTGCTACCGGGAGAGGTGCCGGACAACAAGGCCAGGCCTAGCGCCGAGAAGCTCATGCCGATGATTTCGTACAGCGACACATAAACCAGTTTGCGTTTAACACCTTGCATGGGGAACGGCCTCTTTCGGACAACGTGATGCCAGTTTTCTGAAGACTGACTGGCAGAGGCGGCGCAAGATAGCTTCAATGGTATTGACAGAAAAAGTCAGAAGCTTTCAGTTTTATTGATAGGAAGAGTGATGAATTTCAACAGTGACAGCATCGAACTGTTTCTCGCGGTGATTGAGCGTGGTTCGTTTTCTGCCGCCGCTCGAGCACTGGGCAAAGTGCCGTCGGCGGTGAGCATGGGCATTGGCAACCTCGAAGCAGAATTGGGTTACTCGCTGTTCGATCGCAGCCACCGGGACCCGGTGCCGACTGCCATGGCCCACGCGCTGATGCCCCATGCTCGACTGATCGCCGAGCAGCTCAAGCAGTTGCAGGTGCATGCCATCGAGCTGTCGCTGGGCCTGGAAAGCAAGTTGTCGATTGGCGTGGTGGCAGACATCGACAAGCGTCGACTGATGGCGGCGATCAAGGTCATCACCGAGCGACATCCGCTGCTGGACATCGAGGTGCTCAGCGCACCGCAGGATGATGTGTTGGCCTTGCTGCACAGCGGCAGGGTCAGCGTCTGCCTGGCCTTCGCCGGGTTGAGCATGAACGTGCTTGAGCGTTTCCAGTTTGTCGGCACGGAACGGATGATCGCCACGCTCTCGGCGGACAATCCGCTGTTTCAGGGGAAGGATCTGTATCTGGAGGATTTGGTGAACGTGCGGCAAATCATCGTCGCCAGCCGCGACTTGCCGATCAGCGATACACGGCCATTGGTGGCTGAGTCGTATTGGCGCACCGACACGCTGGCGATGGCGCTGGACATGGTCGAAGCCGGGTTGGGGTGGGGGAATTTTCCATTGTCAGTGGTGCAGCCCTTACTCGACGCAGGCCGACTCAAACGCCTGAATTTTCGTAATATCGAGAACGGGTTGGTGTTGCCGGTGCATGCGATATGGCTCAAGAGTCAGCCTTTGCAGAAGGGGGCGTTGGCGGTTGTAGAACTTCTGGCCAGCACAAATTCCTGATCCGCCCCAACTCCTGTAGGAGCTGCCGAGTGAAACGAGGCTGCGATCTTTTGATCTTGTTCTTTCCAAATGAAGATCAGGATCAAAAGATCGCAGCCTCGTTTCACTCGACAGCTCCTACACAGCTCCTGCACAGCGGCCACACAGCTCCGGCAAGGAAACTACGTACTCTCGCGCACCTTCAATTCAAACCCCATGTCCTGCACCGGTTTGGCCACCGTGTTGCCGGCCAGCAAGGTCAGCATCAACTCTGCCGAACGACGGCCAATGGCCTCTCGTGGCGTGCTGATGCTGCTCAAGCGCGGGACCATGTGGGCCGAAGCCGGCAGGTCGTTGAAGCCCAGGATCGCCACTTGTTCGGGAATCTTGATCCCGCAACGCATCGCCTCCAGCAGCGCACCCTGGGCCAGGTCGTCGTTGCCGAAGAAAATCGCATCGACATCCGGGTGACTGGCCATCAGCTGCAGAAACAACTCCCCGCCCAACCCGACAGACGACGCACGCGGGGTCAGGATCTCCAGATCCGGATCGTACAGGCCAGCCTTTTGCAGCGCTTTGCGGAAGCCTTCACCGCGCAGCAAGGTGCGTTGATCCAGCTGCGCGCCGATGTAAGCCAGGCGCTTGCGGCCACGGGACAGCAAATGTTGCGCCGCGGTTTCGCCCGCCGCGAGTTGCGAAAAGCCCACGCAGTTCAAGCCGGCCGCACTGTCCAGTTCCATCATGTACACGCAAGGTATGTTGCTGGCTTCGATCATCCGTCGCGAGCTTTCGGTGCGGTCGAAACCGGTCAGCAACAAGCCGCGAGGCTGATATGCCATGTAGTTGCGCAGCAGGTTTTCTTCTTCGTCGCCGGAGTAGTGGAAGTTGCCGATCAGCACTTCGAAGCCCTTGGGGCGCAAAACCTGATGAATGGCTTCCAGCGTATCGATGAACAACAGGTTGGACAGCGACGGCACCAGCACAACCACCGAATGACCCTGGGCAGACGCCAGCGCACGGGCGGCAGGGTTGACCACGTAGTTGAGTTCGAGGGCGGCTTTCTGGACTTTTTCCACCAGTTCGGTCGCCACGGTGCTGACTCCTCGCAAGGCGCGGGAGGCCGTGATCGGGCTGACGCCGGCCAGCCGGGCGACTTCGTTCAGGGTAGGGCGGCCAGTGGTGCGCGTATTTTTATCGTTTTTAGGGGAGATCATCGGACGGCTTGCCAAACAAAATTCGAGGCACTAAGGTAGCGCTGTCCCGAAGCAGCTGCAAATGCGTAAGCGAGTTTTGCCTGAACCTCGCTTTTTGGCGTTGGGAACGAAAATGCTGCAACCCACAAAAATGACAAGAAGGCGTCGGCAACTTCTACTTTTAGTCGAGTGTCCTAACTGACAAAGGTAGCGCTGTCTGCGCGCTGAGGTGTTACATGAATCATCCCATCACCGCCCTGGTCATCATGGGTGTTGCCGGTTGCGGCAAAACTTGCGTCAGTGAAGCGTTGTGCCAGCTCAGCGGCGCGACTGCCATTGAAGGCGATACTTTCCACCCTGCCGCCAACATCGAAAAGATGAGCGCGGGTATCCCCCTTAACGATCAAGACCGTGCCGGCTGGCTCGACAGCCTGTGCGTCGAATTGCGCCGCGTCGATGCCAAGGGCGAACGCCCGGTGTTGACCTGCTCGGCCCTCAAACACAGTTATCGCGAAGTGTTGCGCAGTGCCTTGCCGGGCCTGGGTTTCGTGTTCCTCGAGTTAACGCCTGAAGTTGCCGCCGAGCGTGTGTCTCATCGGCCCGGCCACTTCATGCCCTCGACCCTGATCGACAGCCAGTTCGCCACGCTCGAGTCGCCCAAGGGCGAGCCTCTGACCCTGGCACTGGACGCTTCCATTCACAGCGTCGATGAGTTGGCCGTTCAAGCGCACCGCTGGTGGCTCGAACACGGCCTGAAACTCGCCGTATGAGTTTTGCTCAAAAAGATAGCGCTGTCCTGATGGCTTGCGAATTACCCGCTTTAATAACAACAACAACCAGGAGACACCCCTAATGTTTGGCATGTCCCACGAGACGTTCCTGCTGCTCGATGCAGTGGTGACGGTGATCGGGCTTATCGTCCTGATTACCAAGTTCAAGTTCCACCCGTTCATTGCCCTGATTATCGCCGCCGCCTTCCTCGGCCTGACCTCCGGCATGCCGATCGGCACCATCATCAAGGCGTTCCAGGACGGCTTCGGTGGGGTGCTCGGTTTTGTCGGGATCATCCTGGCGCTGGGGACCATGCTCGGCAAAATGATGGCGGAGTCGGGCGGGGCGGATCAGATTGCCCAGACCCTGATTCGTGCGTTCGGCAAGGACAAGGTGCAGTGGGCGATGATGTTCGCCGCTTTCCTGGTCGGCATTCCGCTGTTCTTCGAAATCGGTTTCGTGCTGTTGATTCCACTGGTGTTCATCGTCGCGCGGCGTACCGGCGTGTCGATCATCAAGATCGGTATCCCGCTGCTCGCCGGCCTGTCGGCGGTGCACGGTCTGGTTCCGCCACACCCGGGCCCGTTGCTGGCCATTGGCGTGTTCGGTGCCGACATCGGTAAAACCATTCTGTACGGGCTGATCGTGGCGCTGCCAACCGCCATCATTGCCGGGCCGATTTTCGGTACGTTCATCGCCAAGTACATTCCGGGCCATGCCAACCAGGAACTGGTGGATCAACTGGCTCGCGAGCCGGAAGCGACCAACCTGCCAAGCTTCAGCATCACCCTGATCACCGTGTTGCTCCCGGTGTTCCTGATGCTGCTGAAAACATTTGCCGACGTCGCGTTGCCGGATGGCCACTTCTTCCGCACGTGGATGGACATGATCGGTCACCCGATCTCGGCGTTGCTGCTGGCGTTGCTGCTGTCGCTGTATACCTTCGGTCACCGTCAGGGCATCGATTCCAAACGCATTCTCAAATTGCTCGACGCGAGTCTGGCACCGACGGCGGCGATCATTTTGATCATCGGCGCGGGCGGTGGCTTCAAGCAGATGCTGGTCACCAGCGGCGTGGGCGATGTGATCGGCCACATGGCGGTCAACGCACAGATCTCGCCGATCCTGTTGGCGTGGCTGGTAGCGGCAGTGATTCGTGTCGCGACCGGTTCTGCCACTGTGGCGACCATCACTGGCGCGGGCATCGTGGTGCCGGTGGTGGGGATGATTCCAGGTGTGAACCGCGAACTGCTGGTGTTGGCGACCGGTGCCGGTTCGCTGGTGCTGTCCCACGTCAACGACGCCGGTTTCTGGCTGGTGAAGCAGTA
Source organism: Pseudomonas sp. MDV22-iso1 (assembly GCF_058145095.1). Classification (NCBI taxonomy): domain Bacteria; kingdom Pseudomonadati; phylum Pseudomonadota; class Gammaproteobacteria; order Pseudomonadales; family Pseudomonadaceae; genus Pseudomonas; species Pseudomonas sp. MDV22-iso1. Next base: position 72,874 of record NZ_JBYVMF010000019.1, on the reverse strand, counting down.
CTTCAACATGACCGTGGCAGAAACCTTCAAGACCTGGACCGCGATGGAAACCATCCTGTCCGTGGTAGCGCTGGGCTTTATTCTGTTGTTGTCGATGTTCGTTTAAGCACTTCGTTTGACTACTTGAATGCCCGCGCGTTTTGCGGGCATTTTTGTTTTTCCGTATCGGCGTTAACTCTGCCTCAACGCATCGACGCGAGCTTGGAGACTGGACGTCCCAGAAAACGTACTTGTGCTAGAGACATTGCTGCGAAAGCCACTATCGCTGCTCTGGACACTGAGCGTTGAAATTGTGCGGTAAGAACTGGGAGCAGAAACACTGCTGCTACCGCTGGAGACAGAGTGTTGGGAGCTGGCTCTACTCATCGATGGCGCTTTTTCAGTTATCGATACGCCGCTCACCTGATTTGTCGAACGAGTGACGTAAGTTGTTGTGGAGGAACCTTGGCCGGGTAGAGGACCGTCCCTGAAGGGAATGTGTTTGCGTGTCCGGCTACTTTTCGCTGTCCTGACAGTAGGCAGTTTCTTATTGTTCTCGAGGTGTTTTAACAATCCGAGTAACAACCCGCCTTGCAAGGCCGGATCAACTCCTGTGCTTTTTGGGGGAGCACTTGCGCCACCATTACCGACCGGGGAAATTATCCTCCAGACAGCAGAAAAGATTTCAAAAATCCAACCCTCTCCCGTCGGATCCTTACGCATCACAGGCTCACCACCACAATACATATACGCATTCAGCCCTCCCTTGCCGAACGGACTGAATGTGTCCGGGCTATGGAACCGCATCAATCCCGGGTTATAGGCCCGGTATCCATTACCCAGGATGTACCAGCCCATACTCGCTTCACACAGTTCACCGTTGAAGCCCAGACGGGACGTCAACTTCTGTCGGGAAGATTGCGTTCCATAAACCGAATACGCCACGTGGCGGGTTTCACCGGCGACTGTTTCGGCAAGCACCGAGTTTTTGCGGTCACTTGCTAACAGCACGGTCCGTTGCCAGCGCGCGGTGTTTTGAACAACTGGATTTGATGGGGGCATGAGACGGTCTCCTTTGGCACGCGATGAGGGCAATACAGCCGTCTTCAGCATTTCACGTAGACCGGGGGCCGAGAACTGACAGAACTGTCAGGTGTGACGAGTGACTTGGGGTATTCCAGTTCACCGCGAAACCCAATGTGGGAGCGGGCTTGCTTGCGAAAAGGGCGTGCCAGTCAACGTAGATGTTGATTGGCATACCGCATTCGCGAGCAAACCCGCTCCCACATTTGTTATGGGTCAGGCATTGGTTTTTTGTGCCTGCCCATCCGCCCTGAACATCCCGCGAATCCCGCGTACCGCCTGGCGAATCCGGTCCTGGTTTTCGATCAGCGCGAAGCGCACGTGATCATCCCCGTACTCCCCGAACCCCACACCCGGCGAGACGCAGACCTTGGCCTCGGCCAGCAGTTTCTTGGCGAACTCCAGCGAACCCATGTGCGCATACGCGTCAGGAATCTTGGCCCACACGTACATCGAGGCTTTCGGGTTTTCGACCATCCAGCCCAGTTCATGCAGGCCTTTGACCAGCACATTGCGGCGCTGGCGATACTGTTCGGCGATGTCTTTGACACACTGCTGATCGCCTTCCAGCGCCGCAATGGCCGCGACCTGCAGCGGGGTAAATGTGCCGTAGTCGTGGTAACTCTTGATCCGCGCCAGGGCGTTGACCAGTTCCGCGTTGCCGACCATGAAACCGATACGCCAGCCCGCCATGTTGTAGCTCTTGGACAGGGTGAAAAACTCCACCGCAATGTCCTTGGCGCCCGGCACCTGCATGATCGACGGGGCTTTCCAGCCGTCGTAGACGATGTCGGCGTAAGCCAGGTCGTGCACGACCAACACGTCGTACTGCTTGGCGAGGGCGATCACTCGCTCGAAGAAATCGAGCTCCACGCACTGGGCTGTCGGGTTGGACGGGAAGCCGAGGATCATCATTTTCGGCTTCGGGATCGACCCTCGAATGGCGCGTTCGAGTTCGGCGAAGAAATCCACACCCGGAATCAGCGGCACCGAACGCACCTGGGCGCCAGCAATCACGGCACCGTAGATGTGAATCGGGTAGCTCGGGTTCGGCACCAGTACGGTGTCGCCCTGATCAAGGGTCGCCAGCATCAGATGCGCCAGGCCTTCCTTGGAACCGATCGTGACGATGGCCTCGGTTTCCGGGTCGATATCGACTTCGTAGCGATCCTTGTACCAGTTGGAAATCGCCCGACGCAGACGCGGAATGCCCTTGGACGTGGAGTAGCCGTGGGTGTCTTCGCGCTGGGCGACGGTGACGAGTTTTTCGACAATGTGCGGCGGCGTCGGGCCGTCAGGATTGCCCATGCTGAAGTCGATGATGTCTTCGCCACGACGACGGGCGGCCATCTTCAGCTCGGCAGTGATGTTGAAAACGTAAGGGGGGAGTCGATCTATGCGCGCAAAGCGGCGCGGCGAACCTTGTTCGGCCATTGTTGCCTCGGATAACGTAAGCGCCCGGAACCGTCCGAGCGACGCTGGCCACTGCGGTGGCCTGTGGCGGAATGTAAGGGCAGCTGTGGCAAACTGTCCAGCAGGTTTGTAAATAATCTTTTCCCAAGGAAAGCGGTCGATGGAATTCACCAGTGGCTTTTTGCTGAGCCTTTCGCTGTGCCTGGACATTGGCGTGGCCAATATCGCGATGATCACCCTGGCCATGCAACGCGGCTATTTTCAAGGCTTTGCGCTGGGCTTGGGGACCTGTGTCGGCGACCTGATTTACGCGGTGCTGGCGCTGGCGGGCATGACGGTTTTACTGCAATACGAAACCGTGCGCTGGGTATTGTGGATTGGCGGTTCGGCGCTGTTGGTGTATTTCGCGGCGAAGATGATTTATTCGGCGATTCATCACGAAGCGGTGCTGGCGCAAACGGCGGAGGTGGGGCAGAACTCACATCGCAAAGAGTTTTTCCGCGGGATCTTCCTCGCCATGTCGTCCCCCAGCGCCATTCTCTGGTTCGCGGCAGTGGGCGGCACATTGATCGCCCGTTCTGGCGCTGCTGGTCCGGTCAGTTCGGCGTTGTTCCTGAGTGGATTCTTCTTTGCCGGGCTGCTCTGGAGTGCGGGTCTGTGCTTCGCGGCGAGTCATGGCGGCAAGTTGCTGGGCGACAAACTGCTGCGTTATTCCTACATGGCATCAGCGGCGATCTTCTGCTATTTCGCGGTGTACGTGATCCTATCGGGCTACAACGAGTTTGTTGGTAGCGGTGCCGTCGAGCAGTTGCACACCCTGTAATTTGGCGAATCGGGTTTGGCTTCTATACTCCCAGCCGAACCCACTTTTTCATTCCAGGAGTCGAGTCATGGACGAGCAAGCACGTGTGGAACTGGCTGAACCTCGCTTCGAGCATGGACACTTCCTGCTGATCGCGGGGCTTGGTGGACGATTCACCCAGGAAACCGCCGGTGACATTCCTGATCTGTGGGAAAAATTCATCCCCGAGATCGGCAAGATTCCTGGCCAAAAAAGCGAAGTCACCTACGGCATCTGCTGCAATCCGGATGGCCAGGGTGGTTTCGAATACATCGCCGGTGTCGAAATCAGCAAGCTCGATGACCTGCCCGAGAAATATCGCTGGGTCGAGGTTCAACCTCAGCACTACGCGGTATTCGAGCACAAGGGCTCGCTGGATAAACTGCCAGAGGTCTTTCAATACATCTGGAAAACCTGGCTGCCGCAATCCGGACACGAGGCGGCGGACGCTCCGGAATTCGAGCGTTACAGCGAAGACTACAATCCGAAACTCAACACTGGCGTGCTGGAAATCTGGCTGCCGCTCAAGGCGTAATAATTTATGATCGCCAACCTTCTTCATCGCTGACTTCGAGTTGCCATGACCCTTGTTATTCGCCACGTCACGCCTGCTGACCTGGACCGCTGCTACAGCATCGAAACCGTCGCCTACGAAGGCGACGAAGCCGCCACTCGCGAAAAAATCGCGACCCGCATTGCCACCTGGCCCGAAGGTTTCATCGTCGCCGAGGTGGAGGGCGTTGTCGCCGGCTTCATCAATTCCGGCGCGGCGTTTGAAGTGGAAATGTCGGACGAGGCGTTCAAGGAGCTGATCGGCCACGACCCGGCAGGCCCGCATGTGGTGATCATGTCAGTGGTGGTTCATCCGGATTATCAGGGGCAGGGTGTGGCGAAGCGTTTGATGGAAGAGTTCATCGAGCGCATGCGCGCCATGGGCAAGGTCAGCATCAACCTGATGTGCAAGGAGCGGCATGTGCCGTTTTACGCCGGGTTCGGCTTTGCCTACGTCAAGCCATCGACGTCGGATCACGGCGGGATGGCGTGGCATGAGATGGTGCTGACGTTATAGTCAGTGAAGATTAACTGCGGGCGAAAAGCTTGCTCGCGATAGCGATCTCAAAGACGCCATCGCGAGCAGGGATGTGTCAGTAAAGACTGTCGCGCACCCTCGCCGGGGCTTCCCGGTCATAGGTCTCGGCATCGAACTCCCCATCATTCAAACGCTTGTGAAACGCGCCCGCCGTCGGCAGCGCAGAGCGGTCGAGGTAGGTCTGCGGGTTCCACACATCGGAACGCACCATCGCCTTCGAGCAATGAAAATACGCCGCCTCCACTGTCACCAGCATCACCGTGCGTGCGGGTTTGCCGTTCACCGCGAAGCTGTTCAACAGCTCCGGCTCGGCACTGATCTGCGCGGTGCCGTTAACCCGCAAGGTCTCGCCAATCCCCGGAATGATGAACAGCAATGACACCCTTGAATCCAGCACGACATTGCGCAGGGTGTCGATGCGGTTGTTGCCCGGACGGTCCGGAATGGCCAGCGTTCGCGAGTCGATAATCCGCACGAAACCCGGCATGTCACCCCTTGGCGAACCGTCCATGCCATCCGGGCCGACCGAGCTGATGATCACGAGCGGGGAAGCACGGACCATCGCCTGATAATCCTCGTTCAAGAAAGGGATTTGTTTGCGCACGGCGCGATCGTGGGGTTGGCCGTAAATGGCCTCCAGTGCTTCGATGCTATTGAGCATAATTATCTCCTTGAAAAAACAGACCCATGCGCCGTTCAAAACCGATACGGCCCTTGTACGCTTCGCCGGTATCGACCCAGCCGAATTTTGCGTAAAGCGCGATCGCCGCTTCGTTATCCGCGTCCACCGACAGTTCCAGTCCCTTGATCTCCGGCCAGGCCAGGCGCGCCACTTCCGGCAGCGCTTGCAGGCAAGCCTTGCCGTAGCCTTTGCCCTGAGCCCGTTGATCGACTTGCAGTGCATGCAGCGTGGCGCTGTGTTCGTTCGCCCAGGCAGGCAATACCGGCGGGCGTTTGAGCAGCAGGAACGCGACGGGAACGTCCTCGACCAGCAAGGCAAATCCTTTGACGCCGGGGCCGGGTTTGGACAGCAGGGAATGCAGCGCTCCGAAGATATCGCCGCAAAACCTGATTTGTTTCGGATGCACTTCGATGGCCTCGACCTGTTGGCGCTGGAGCGTATTCAGGCTTTCGTAAGGCACAAGCTGGGCTGTCACTGGAGTGTCCTTTTTCCAACAGAATCGAGCCTCGGATTCTAGCGAGTTTGTGTCCGTGGATTATTTTTATTTGGGCTGTCGAATGGGCGTTGGTTCAGACGACTAAGGGGGTCTTCACAACAATACACACGGAGAAACCTCATGAGCGCACACGCTGAAATTCAGAGCCTGATCGATACCTATCAACAGGCCGTCATCGCCAAGGATATTGATAAAGTCATGGCACTGTATGCCGATGACATCGTTTCGTTCGATGCGGTCAAAGCCCTGCAATTCAAGGGCAAGGCCGCTTACCGCGCGCATTGGCAGGCGTGCATGGAAATGTGCCCCGGCCCGCACATTTTCGAGTTTCACCAAATCAACATTGTGACCGGCGAACAGATCGCTTTCGCCCATTGGCTGGCCCATTGCGGTGGTACCAATGACAAGGGTGAAACCCAGGCCTGCTGGATGCGCGGTACAGCCGGGTATCGTCGCGACGCGGGCCAATGGCGCATCGTCCACGAACACTTTTCTGCCCCGTTCGACATGGAAAGCGGTGCCACGTTGTTCGACTTGCAACCTTGATCGTCTGGCTGGTCGTCGGGAAAAAACACCCAAACGCCAAACTGCAGCCATAGTTGATCCGTTCGATCCGGGAGAATCCCATGAAGTATTTGTGCCTGGTCTACAGCAGTGAGCGCGAACTGCATTCGCTGCCCGAGAGCCCTAAAGATGCCGAATGCATGGCCTATGCCGAGTCCATCCAGGGCAGCGGGCGAATGATCGCCGCCGAGGCGCTGGAATCAGTGCAGACCGCGACCACCGTGCGCATGCGCAACGGCAAACTGTCGATTACCGACGGCCCCTTTGCCGAAACCAAGGAGCAGTTGGCTGGCTTCTACCTGATCGATGCCAAGGACCTCAACGAAGCCCTCCAGGTCGCCGGAAATATTCCGGCGGCACGGGTGGGCTGTGTCGAGGTGCGCCCCGTTCGCCAGTTGAATCCCTGAATAACAAAGACAACAGGAGATCCTGCATGAGTCCGACACTCCTTCAACGACAGCCTGCACCGTTCGAGTTATCCATCAGTCGCCTGATCGACGCGCCACGGCGCAAAGTCTTCCGCGCCTGGACCGAGCCGGCCTTGCTCGCCCAGTGGTGGGGGCCGCACGGCATGACCACGCCCGAGTGCGAAATGGACCTGTGGGTCGGTGGCCAATTCCGCACCCTGATGCGCGCCCCCGACGGTTCGGAGTATCCGACCCTGGGCGTGTTTCTGGAAATCGTTGCCCCCGAGCGTCTGGTGTTCACCGATGCCTTCATTCCTGGCTGGATCCCCTCGGGCAAACCATTCATGTCGGCAGAGGTGACGCTTGAAGAGCGCGACGGCAAGACGCTTTACTCCGCGCGCGCCATGCATTGGTCGGAAGAGGATCGTCAGGCCCACGAAGCCATGGGGTTCGAGGACGGTTGGGGGCAGAGCCTGGACAGGTTGGTGACGTTGGTCACTGAAGGCATGCCGGACTGATGTCGGGCGTGTCGGTCAGCGCTCGGGTCGAGCAGGTTTATCGCGACGAGTCGCGGCGAATTCTGGCGACACTGATTCGCTTGCTCGGTGATTTCGATCTCGCGGAGGAGGCGCTGCACGAGGCTTTTTTCGTCGCGGTCGAACGCTGGCAACGAGACGGCGTGCCCGATAATCCGCGCACGTGGCTGGTGTCCACCGGGCGCTTCAAGGCCATTGACGTGTTGCGCCGGCGTGCGCGATTCAATGCGTCGCGACCCCTGCTGATCGCGCAACTGGAGGCGCTGGAGCAGGCGGACTGGAGTGATGAGGACGTGGAAGACGATCGCTTGCGCCTGATCTTCACCTGTTGTCACCCGGCACTCGCGGCGGATTCGCAGGTGCCATTGACGCTGCGGGAAGTGTGCGACCTGACCACGGAAGAAATCGCCCGAGCGTTTCTCGCCACGCCGACCACCATTGCGCAACGCATCGTTCGGGCCAAAGCCAAGATTCGAGACGCAAAAATCCCCTATCAAGTGCCGACCCTGGCGGAATTGCCCGAACGTCTGGACAGCGTGTTGCGGGTGATCTACCTGGTGTTCAACGAGGGTTATTCGGCGTCCATCGGCGCCGAATTGACCCGTGAAGAACTGACCCGCGAAGCCATTCGCCTGGGTCGTTTGTTGATGGAACTGCTGCCTGAGCCGGAAGTGATGGGGCTGTTGGCGTTGATGCTGTTGCACGAGTCCCGGCGTCCTGCCAGGACATCGGCAGACGGCGAGCTGATTGTGCTGGATGAACAGGACCGCTCGCTGTGGAATTGCGAGTTGATCGAAGAAGGATGCGCGCTGATCGAGCGGGCGCTGTCGACGGGGCGGTTCGGGCCGTATTGCTTGCAAGCAGCGATTGCGGCAGTGCATGCAGAGGCGCTGAGCGCTCAGGAAACGGACTGGCTGCAGATTGTGGGTTTGTATGACGTGTTGCTGGCCGCTGTGCCTTCACCGGTGATCGAGCTAAACAGGGCGGCAGCGATTTCCAAACGGGATGGGCCGTTGGCGGCGTTGGCGTTGGTTGACGGGATTCTGCAGCGCGGTGAGCTGCTGGACTATTACCTGGCGCATTCAGCGCGGGCGGAGTTTTACCGGCAGCTGGGCAGGGCGGAGGAGGCGCGGGGGGCGTATCGGCGTGCGCTGGAGTTGACGCAGCAACTGCCGGAACGGCGGTTTCTTGAAGGGCGATTGCGGGCATTAAAGTGAGGCGACCTCAAGGCCGCCATCGCGGGCAAGCCCGGCTCCCACATTAGACCGCGTTTGCCTGGATAACTCGGTCAACTGTGGGAGCCGGGCTTGCCCGCGATGGGGTCCTTAAAACCTGGCCAAAAATCTCAGGCCTGCTGACGTGTTGCCGCCAACACTATCTCCCGAATGCACACATTCTGCGGCTGCTGATAGGCATAGCTGATCGCCGCCGCCACATCCTCTGCGCTCAACACCGTGCCACCCATGTCCTGTTTCCAGGCCTGGTAACCGGTCTTGATCGCGTCATCGGTGGTGTGACTGAGCAACTCGGTTTCCACCGCCCCCGGCGCAATAGTGATCACTCGCACATTGTGCGGCGACAGCTCTTCACGCAGGTTCTCGGACAGACCGTGCACCGCGAATTTGGTCCCGACGTAGGCAACGTGGTTCGGGAACGTCTTGCGACCGGCCACGGAACTGATGTTGATGATCGTGCCGTGTTTACGCTCAACCATGCCCGCGACCACCGCATGCACACCATTGAGCAAACCCTTCACGTTGACGTCGAGCATCTGATCCCACTGCGCCGGATCCTGTTGAGTCATCTCGCCCAGCAACATGACACCGGCGTTGTTGATCAACAGATCCGCGGGGCCGAACTGCGCTTCAGCCTCGGCCACTGCCGCGAGCAGGGTTACGCGGTCGGTGATGTCGACCCGGCGGCTGAGGGTGTTCGGCAGTTCTAGCGCCTCCAGACGCTCAACCCGACGGGCCAGCAGCAACAGGGGATGACCGGCCGCGCTCAACAGGCGTGCAGCCGCTTCGCCAATGCCGGAACTGGCCCCGGTGATGATGATCAATGGCTTGCTCATGCTTGACTCCTGGAATTTGAAAAACAAATAACTAAACGTAAGGCGCAGTATATTTATCGCCTTGCTGGCTGAAAAATGCCTTATTCCTCTTTCTGCTATCGGAATTTCCTATGGATATCCGTCACCTTAAAGCCTTCATCGCCGTATTCGAGGAACGCAATATCACCTCGGCGGCGCAACGATTGTTCCTCAGCCAACCAACGCTGTCAGTCACCATCAAACAGCTCGAAGAAGACATGGGCGCGACGTTGTTCCTCCGTCAGCCACGAGGTGTGGAGGTCAGCGATGAGGCACGGGTGCTGTACCCGCAAGCCCGGCGAATGGTGGCGGAGGCCGAGGCATTGAGCCGGCTGTTTCGTGGTCGAGAAAACCGGTCACCATTGGTGCTGGGGATTGAAGGGGATATTGCCGACAGCCAGATCGAAGCCTTCGTGCGCATGGCCCATCAGGCGTTACCCCATTTGCTGCTCACGCTGGAAGAGGGTTGCCATGGCGACGGTCGCTTGGCGGTGGAGGAGATGTGTTGCGAGGACGAATTGTTCCTGCCGTTGTGGGAGGAGTCCTACGTGATGGCATTGCCGGTCGGGCATCCGATGGCCAAGGGGGAGGCGGGCCAGCACTGGACGCCGATCGATGACTGGATCACCTGTGCGCAGCATCCTTCCCATCAGCGTTTGATGGCGTTGTACGGGCGTTCGCCGGAAGCGGTGGCCGGGCATGCCGGTTCGTTGAAACAGGCACTGCACATGGTCGCGGCGGGGGTTGGTGTGGCGATGTTGCCGCAGTCATTGGTGAGCGGGAATGACCGGGTGGTGACCCGCGCATTGCACCTGCCGGCACCGACCCGGCGAGTGGGTTTGTGTTACGCGGCGCAGGCGTTGGAGTTGCCGATGATGCGCGGGTTGCATGAGTATTTTCAGAGCAATCGGCCGATAGATATCGACGCTGCGTGAAACGTCATCCCTGTAGCAGCTGCCGAAGGCTGCGTTCGGCTGCGAAGCAGTCGTGAAATCAGGCGATGAGGTGTTCCAGTTATAACGTGTGGTCAGAAATTACGACTGCTTCGCAGCCGAACGCAGCCTTCGGCAGCTGCTACAGATAGGTCTGTGTTTACTCCAGCATCTTGCCCAGCAACCAACTCCCCGCCGGCCCTGGCGGATGCAGGCGTGACCACAGCGCATCGACAAACACCGGTTTCGGCCAGCCGCGCACCTTCAGCTCCACTAACGCCCCGGCGTCAAAACGACCCACCAGCCAGCGGGGCAAAGGCGCCCAGCCAAATCCGCCCTGAGCCATTTCCAGCAGCATCAGGTAACTTGGCGCCGACCAGACGCGGCCTTTTGCACGGCTTTCATACGGATTGACGATCGTCGCCAGCCGCAGCTCGCGGTGTTGCTGCAATACCTCCTGATCAATATCGCTCAGCGTCGCCAACGGGTGCGCACGGGAGACGAACAGCGCAATTTCCGTGCGCTCTTCGACGGTCGAGCTGACCAGATCCGGCGGATAACTTTCCTGCATCTCGGCAAACGCGACATGCGCCCGACCTCGTTGTATCAACGCCACCAGGTCGTCGCATTCGGCAATCAGGCATTCGAGTTCCAGGTCGGGATAGCGTTGCTCGAACGCACTCAGGGCCGCCTCGAACCGGTCGGACTGGTACGTATCGGAAATCGCTACGGTGAGCTTGGCTTCGACGCCCTGGGACAGTTGGCTGGCGGACATTTCCAGCCGGCTGGTGGCGGCCAGGATGTCCTCGGCCCGTTGCAGCATGACGTGCCCCGCCGGCGTCAGCGTGGGCTTGCGGCTGCTGCGGTCAAACAGGATCAGATTCAGATCGATTTCCAGGCTGGCCACGGCGGCGCTGATGGTCGACTGACTGCGACCCAGCTTGCGTGCCGCAGCGGAAAACGAACCTTGGGTGGCTGCCTGGACGAACGCCAGCAACACTTCGTGCGAGGCCATGAACTATCGCCTTGATCGATGGTTATTGATTATGAAGTATCGGGGCAGTGCCGGATCATGGCAACCACAGTCACTCAGAGGAGTCTGGTCATGAGCACTAGCAAATCCATCACTGAACGTTTCCTGCAGGCCGTCGGCTTCGAAGCACTGGCCATCCTGATCTGTACCCCGCTACTGGCGTGGATCATGGACAAACCGATGCTGGAAATGGGCGTCGTCACCGTCATCATCGCAGCGCTGGCACTGGCCTGGAACGTGATCTTCAACGGCCTGTTCGATCGGCTGCTGGCACGCCTGAACATTGTGCATAACGCCTGGGTTCGCGTGGTGCATGCGCTGCTGTTCGAAGGCGGGCTGGTGGCGCTGGGCGTGCCGTTGATTGCCTGGTGGCTGAACGTCAGCCTGTGGCAGGCGTTTGTGCTGGACATCGGTGTGCTGCTGTTTTTCCTGCCGTACACCTATGTTTACCACTGGGTGTATGACGTGGTGCGTGAGCGGGTGGTGATGCGCCGGGTCTGTGAGGCATAACCCCGAAACCTGTGGGAGCGGCGGTGATCAGAACAACTGCGTGAACAACCAATACAAACTGCCCGACAGTAGAATCGCCGCTGGCAATGTCAGTACCCAGGCCATCAGCAGGTTGCGGATAGTCTTCATTTGCAAGCCGCCACCGTTGGCGACCATTGTCCCGGCGACGCCCGATGACAGCACATGGGTGGTCGACACGGGCAGGCCAAACATGTCGGCGGCACCAATTGTCAGCATCGCCACGGTTTCCGCCGAGGCGCCCTGTGCATAGGTCAAATGGGTCTTGCCGATCTTCTCGCCGACGGTCACCACGATGCGCTTCCAGCCGACCATGGTGCCCAACCCCAGCGCGATGGCCACGGCGATTTTCACCCACAACGGAATAAACCGCGTGGCGTTGTCGATTTGTTGCTTGAACAGTTGCAGCTTGTCGACGGTGTCGGCGTCGAAATTGCCGACCTTGTTCTTTTCCATCAGGCGAATGGTTTCGCTGGTCAGGTACATGTCGTTACGCACGTTGCCCATGGCTTCGGCAGGGACTTTCGACAGCGAGCCATAACCTTTCACTTCATTACCGATGTGGCCTGTCAGGGCGGCGAGGGCGGGGATCAGTTGCGGCGCCACGTCCTTGCTGCGCACATAGTCAGACAGGATCGCTCTTGGATCGGCAGGTGCCGGTTGAGGCGCACTGCGCTCCAGCGCTTGTTGGGTCACTTGCGCCACAGCAGCAAACTGCAAGGCCTGATCGGCCGGCATGGTCCGGTTCAGCGCATACGCCATCGGTAGCGTGCCCACCAGAATCAGCATGATCAGGCCCATGCCTTTCTGGCCGTCATTGGAACCGTGGGCGAATGACACGCCAGTGCAGGTCAGAATCAACAGGCCGCGAATCCACCACGGTGGCGGCGTGTTGCCTTCCGGAGCGCTGTACAGCGAACGATTCTTGACGAAAGCGCGCAACGCCAGCAGCAGCAACGCGGCGAAACCAAAACCGACCAGGGGCGAAAGCAGCAGCGCGTAACCGATCCTGGTCGCTTGCGCCCAGTCCACGCCGCTGGTGCCATCGCGGCCGTGCATGAGGGCATTGGCCACGCCGACGCCGATGATCGAGCCGATCAGAGTGTGTGAAGACGACGCCGGCAAACCCAGCCACCAGGTACCGAGGTTCCACAGGATCGCGGCGATCAGCAGGGCGAAGATCATCGCGAAGCCGGCGGACGAACCGACTTGCAGAATCAATTCCACCGGCAGCAGGGCAATGATGCCGAACGCTACCGCACCGCTGGAAAGCAGCACGCCGAGAAAGTTGAAGAAGCCGGACCAGGCCACTGCGAAATTCGGCGGTAACGAATTGGTGTAGATCACCGTGGCCACGGCGTTGGCGGTGTCATGGAAACCGTTGACGAACTCAAAGCCGAGGGCGATCAGCAGGGCAACACCAAGCAGCACGAAGGGTGTCCAGGTGGTGACCACGGTGCCGAGTTCATGCACGTCATGCATCAGGCTATAGGCCGTGAACAAAAGCCCGCCTGCCAAGACACCGAAAAAAATCACCAGGGTGAACAGGCCGGGTTTTTTATCGAACTGCGGCTTGGCGCTACTGGCGGGAGCCTGCGCATCGGGACAGTAGGAAGGCGTAGCCATGACGGACAATCCTGAGGAGGGAAGGAATGCCGCCCATGATCGTTGCTAAATGTTACTGAGGGGCTGCTTCAGATCAGGGTTTGGGGTGTTTGTGGGGGCCGCTGATCTGAAAGCAACGATCTTTTGATCTTAATAATCCTGGCGCTTGCGGAACGCCCAGCGCCCCGCAATGACGGTGAACGTGGCCACCAGTGCCACCAGAATCCAGAACCCTTCCGGATCCCCCGATAGCGGCACACCGCCGACGTTCATGCCGAAGAAGCCGGCGATGATGTTGATCGGCAGCGCCAGCACCGTCACCACGGTCAGCGTGAACAGCGTGCGGTTGCTTTGTTCGTTGAGGTTGGCGGCGATTTCTTCCTGCAACAACTTGATCCGTTCGCCCAGGGCCGTGAGGTCGTTGATGATCAGTGCGAACTCCTCGGTGGACTTGCGCAGCTCCTTCACGTCTTCCTTCTGCAGCCATTGCGGCGGGCGATTGAGCAAGCGCAATAACGAGCCTGGCTCCAGCGCCAGCAGGCGTTGCAAACGAACCAGCACCCGCCGGTTGGCCCCCAGTTCGGCGCGGTTGGTGGACAGCCGTGAGGAGAGCAACTCGTCTTCGATCTGGTCGACGCTCTGGCTGGTCCTGCGCACGATTTGCGTCAGGACTTCACCCTGGTCGCGCAGCAAGTGCACCAGCAATTCCAGCGGGGAGCGAAAACGTTCGCCGGCCTTCACCGACGTACGCAGCTTGTCCACCGAGTGCAAGGGTTGCAGGCGCGCGCTGATGATCAGCCGGCTGCGTGCGCACACCCACAGCGTCGACACGTCCGAAGACACCATGCTGCTGAGGTTGAACACCACATCGTTGACCACCGCCAGCAAGGCGGAATCGACATGTTCGATGCGCGTCGAACGGGAGCCTTCATGCAGCGCTTCGAAAAACTCGTCGGGTAATCCCAGATGACTTTTCATCCAGCGCTCACAGGCAGCGTGCGCGAGGTTCAGGTGCAGCCAGAGAAAGTCGTCGTTGTTTTCCGGTTGCTCCAGGCACTGCAACGCCATGGCTGAGTCGATCTCCCGACCACGCTCACCGGGGCGAAAACTGAACCCATAGAGCAGGCCGAACAGGTCCGGATCACGGTGGCTTTGGTCGATGCTGTGGTTCATGAGGTCTCGCTGCGCGAAGGCGGTTGTTGCGGGTTTTACAGGTTCACTGGAGCCGCATCATCGCAAGGAGGTTTGACCGTTTTGTGACCGTTCGATGTCGCTGATGTTTGTGACTGCCAACGGCCGAAAGGATTAAAGAAAGGCTCTGGCACGCCGATGACGGTGATGCTGAATATCGCGATGTGGTCGTGGACCAGCGTCGCCGACAGGGAGGTCCGGACATCTTGCACGCCTGCCGGGCGTGTCTTATCCCTGTCATGAGATTCCCCTCGATGTTTTTGCAAAAATCCCTGAGAGCCCAAATCCTTGCCTTGTTGAGCGGGAGCTTGCTGGCGATGTTGCTGATCGCCCTGGCCTGCTTCCACTTTCTGTCCAGTGGCGTGCAGAGCTATGCGAACCTGATCGAAGGACCTTTGCACACCTCGCAGTTGATCGATGAAGCCAACCTGCAATTCAAGGTGCAGGTTCAGGAATGGAAAAACGTCCTGCTGCGCGGCAAACAACCGGCCGATCTGGACAAGTACTGGAAGCAATTCGAAGACCGTCAGCGCGACGTTCAAAACATCCTCGGTGAACTGGCCGGGCAGAAAGGTATCGAGCCACCACTCAAGACTCGCATCGAACGCCTGCGTGATGAGCATCGCCTGTTGGGCGCGGCGTATCAGAAGGGGCGCGATGCCTATGTGGCCGCGGGTGCTGATCCCGCGGCCGGCGACGCAGCTGTCAAAGGTGTCGATCGCGCGGCCAGCGAGCAGATGAGCGAACTGGTCAGCGAATTGCGCAAGCAGGGCGCCGAGCAGTCGACCGTGATCAGCGCCAGTGCCGATCGCACGGTGTTGCTGGGGATTCTGGTGATGTTGGCGTCGGGCCTGTTGATTGGCCTGTTGAGCCTGTGGCTGGTCAATCGCAACCTGGTCGAACCGATCCGCAAACTGATCGAGTATGTGGCGCAACTCAGCCAGGGGCGCTTTGCCGAGCGTGTGGCCAATACCCGTCAGGATGAGTTGGGCAAGCTGGCCGTCGCGGCCAACTTGCTGCGCGATTTCCTCGCTGACACGTTCACCCGCTTGCAGCGCAGCGCCTCGGATCTGGACAGCGCGAGCGGCGAGCTGAAGTCCATCGCCAGCCTCATGGCCAGCGGCACCAACGAGCAGTTCAACCGCACCGATCAGGTGGCCACGGCCATGAACGAAATGTCCGCCACCGCGCAGGAAGTCGCCCGTCATGCGGCCGATGCGGCGCGCGCCGCCGATGATGCCGACCAGTCGGCGCAGCAGGGCGAAAAAGTCATGCAGGGCACCATTCATACCATCACTCGAATGCGCGGCGAAATCGCCAGCACCGCCACGGTCATCCGTCAGCTGGAAACCGACAGTGGACGTATCGGCAAGGTGCTGGAAGTGATTCGCGGTATCGCCGAACAGACCAACTTGCTGGCGCTTAACGCGGCCATCGAAGCGGCCCGTGCCGGTGAAGCCGGGCGCGGATTTGCCGTGGTAGCCGATGAAGTTCGTAGCCTGGCCCAGCGCACGGCGGCGTCGATCATCGAGATCAACCAGATCATCCAGACCGTGCAAACCGGTGCAGTGGACGCGGCCCAGGCGATTGAAAGCGGTCAGTCGCGCAGTGAAGAAAGCGTCGAGCAGGTGACCCAGGCGGGGGCGATGCTCGAACGCATCACCCACGCGGTGGAAGCGATTCGCGACATGAATCGTCAGATCGCCACGGCTGCCGAAGAGCAGACGTCAGTGGCCGAAGACATTTCGCGCAACCTCACGGAAATTACCAGCATCGCCAGCACCAATCTGGATAACGTGCAGCGCACTGAGGCGGCCAGCCACAACCTGCACGGGTTGTCGGGCCAGCTGAATGAAGTGACGGCGCGCCTGAGCGCTTGATAGCAGGGTGGTTCCGGGCGTTCGCCTGATCAAATCGCGGATGTAAAAAAGCCGCACGATCCGAAGATCGTGCGGCTTTTTTTTAGGTGTTTAATCAGTCGTCTTTTTTGTTCTTCAGGACTTCGCCAGTAGCAGCGTTCAAGTCCACGTCCCATTCAACGCCTTGGGCGTCACGCAGTTCAACTTCGTATTCATAACCGTTGAAGTGGTTGTCCAGGTCGCTGTCGGTAATCGTGGCACCTGGGTGCAGCTTCAGTACGACCTTGTTCAGTTCTTCCAGCGGCTTGATCTTGCCGTCTTTGACCAGTTGAGGGATCTGATCGACCGGCACATCAGCCTGGGCCAGGCCAGCGGTGAGGGTCAGGGCAGCAGCTGTGAACAAAGCAGTCAAAGTTTTCATGAGGTTCTTTCCTTGGATGAGCTGTTTAAGTGGGATCAGATTAACTGTGGCAACTTAATTCAGGCTTAATTCTATTGAACCGGCAAAAAAGCATCGCGGGCAAGCCTTGCTCCTACAGGTCTTGCTCCAATCCTGGGTAAAAAGATCTGTGGGAGCAAAGCTTGCTCGCGAATAGGGTCGACTCGGTCTTCAATCAATACCCGTTGTTGCGCAGTAACTGAGCAACACTGGCCGCCGCCGGGCGTTTATAAAACTTCAATAGTTCGCTGGCGCGGTTGGTGAAAATGCCGTCCACACCGGCATCCATGACCTTCTGATAATCCACAGCATCGTCGACCGTATAGGCATGCACCAGCAGACCTTGGTCGTGGGTGTACTGATTCATCCAAGGTTGCACCAGATCGGAATAGCTCTGATCACCGCCCTTGGTCAGCGCCACAGAAGGCCCGGTGCCTATGGCGCCCTGGGCTTTGGCGTACTCGATCCATTGCTGAAACTCCGCTTTGCTCTTCGGTTCCTGTTTGGCGTAGTACGTGGCTTTGTCCTTATCGCCGGACTGCGCGAACGTCACGCTGGATTTAGGCTCGATACTGCCTGGGCCGACCCACAGCAGCAGGATCTTCGGCACTTGCGGCATTTCCTTTTCGAGCAGTTCGAGGCTGCTCTTCTCGAAGGTTTGCAGCACAACTTTGCCTTTACCCTGGCCGACCGCCAGTTCGCTTTTCGCCAGTTTCGAACCGGCAGGGCTCAACCAGCCGCGGTCCTGAAGTTTTTCCTTGAGGTCGCGTTCGAGGCCGGGAAACTGTTTCGGCTCTTTGGTTTCGATGTACAGCCCGGGCTTATGCAGCGGGTTGCCTTGGGCGATGTCGATGATTTCGTCGAGTGTCAGGATTTTCAGGCCGACGAAGGATGGGCGCGCGCGGTCCGGGTAGGCGGTGTTGAACCAGCTGCCGGCGTCGAGGGTTTTCAGTTCGGCGAGGGTGAACGCATTGGCCGGGCTGTCCTTGCGCTCAGGGAATTTGGTGGCGACGTCAGTGGTGCGTTGCAGGTTGTCATCGTGCAGGGCGAACAGCACGCCATCCTTGCTGCGCTGCAGGTCCATTTCCAGGTAATCGGCTCCCAGGTCGCGGGCCAGTTTGTAGGCCGCCGCGGTGGATTCCGGGGCATCAAACGAGGCGCCACGGTGTGCGATCACCGCCGGGTGCGGGATGCCCATACGGGTCGCCAGCGCCGTGGGGCTTGGCTCGCTGGCAGCCTGAGCCTGGCCGAGGCCGAGCAGTACACTCAGCAGCAGGGCGCTTTGGGTGAAGGTGACTGGCATGGTCGAGGTCCTTTCGCAGAGATTCAAAGACGTCCCTTTTAACAACTGAGGACTTTGAGCGCTATCGCCAGACCGACATAAACCTGTTTAAAGCAGATATTTTCAGCACGTTTGTGCGGTTCTTTGCAGTACTCTTGCCCCTGGCGTTTCCCCGGCAGAGGGAAATCCGTTTGCTTGTCCTGCGTGTAAACCATCGATCACCGGTCCTTTTCGACCTTTTGTGAGGTTTATCATGCGCATCACTTCCCAGCTCATCTGCCAGGCCGCCGACCAACTCAAAGGCTTTGTCGGCCTCAATCGCAAAACCGGTCAGTACATCGTGCGTTTCAGCGAAGACTCCTTCGGGATGGACGTGGCGGACGACGGCATTATTCCCACCAGCGAATTCGTCTGGGCGGCTGATTCGGAGCAGGGCATGACACTTAAACGCGAGTTGATTCAGTTGCTGCTGGACCAGAATATTGATGACCGGATCAACATTACCGAACCGTTGCGGGTGTACATGAATCGGCAGGATGTGCCGGAGATTGCGGCGGTTCGGAGCCTTGTACAGGGCTGAGATTTGAGGTGTTTTTGCTGGCCCCATCGCGAGCAGGCTCACTCCTACAGGGGATTGCGTTGATCACCTGTTGGGTGTCCAGCACCGAACCCTTGTAGGAGTGAGCCTGCTCGCGATGACGACCTGAAGAACACCGCATCATTCACAGCTTGAACGCATACGCCCGCTCAACCCTGCATACCCTCATATGAGCTCGGGCAAGCGCTGAAGGTGTCGTGAGACGCATCAGGCCTTGGGCTGATCCTTGAGCACAAAGTGCTGGTGCATTTCCGAGGTGAGGTTTTCGATGCGCTCGGTCAGCGATTTGGTCATTTCGGTCAGTCGGGTGTTTTGCTCGAGCAGTTCCAGCAGTTGAGCGGAGTTCTGCGCAGCTTGTGCCTGACGTTCGGAATTGGCCACGGCCAGCGCTTCACGGTGCTGCGCATCGGCGTCCGACTGGGCCTTGTCCCGCGCTGCCTGGCGGGTCTGGGCGAGCAGGATCAGCGGCGCGGCATAGGCCGATTGCAGGCTGAACGCGAGGTTCAGGAGGATGAACGGATACAGATCGAAGTGTGCTACGCCAAAGACGTTGAGGCACACCCACAACACGACGATCAGCGTCTGCGCACCCAGGAAGGTCGGCGTGCCGAAGAACCGGGCAAAGGCTTCGGCGCGCAAGGCAAACTTGTCGTTGCCAAAGGTCGGCGCCAAGTGGTCGTGATGGCGGAGAAAACGCCGGTGATCGACGTGGGGGGCGGGCTGGGTTTCGGTCGGCGTGGTCATGATGCCCTCTACGGGTCGGTGGGACTGAAGATCACTATAGCGCCCGCGCCAGTTTCATTCTGAAACACATCATGATGTTTAATTTAGCGTCGGCGAAACCTTGACCCCTGCCGCAGACATTGTCATTTATCGCAGCTCGTAACAGGCCAGGAACATGTCCAGCGCAGCGTCGACGACTGTGTTTTGCATGTCGGATTCAAGGCCCGGCAGCCCCATGGAAATTTGCGGCCAGAACGCAAAGGACTTGAGGATTCCCTGGATTTGTTGCGCAGCAAACGCCGGGTCGACCGGTTTCAACCGGCCATCCGCCTGAGCTGCGCGAATCCACACTGTCAGGCCTTCTTCTCGCTCGCCCATGCGCGCAACCATGTTCTGCCCGCGTTCGGGGGAATGAATAGTCGCGGCGATGGCAACGCGTGCCAGGTCGAGAAAGTTTTCATCGCCGAGGGTTTGCAACTTCGCCATCAGCATCAGGCGCATTTGGCCGCGTAACGGCTGATCAGCGTGGTAGGACGTTTCCTTTTCCTCCGTCACCCGCGACCACAATTGATTGAGGATTTCGGCGAACAATTCTTCCTTGCTCGGGAAATGGTTGTACACCGTGCGCTTCGAAACGCCCGCCGTAGCAGCGATCTTGTCCATGCTGGTGATGTCGAAACCGTTGGCACGGAATTCGGCAATCGCCGCCAGGATGATGGCTTCACGTTTTCGGTCGGTCAGGCGCTTTGGAGCTGTCATAAGTACGCTTCGGTAGGAAGAGAAGGGAATTACACTTGGTAGTTTACTTGTGATCCACTTTGATGCAACCTTGAAACTACACTGTGCAGTGTAATGTTCTGTTAATGCTGCGCGGTCAAAAATAGAAACTTCGGCTGATGCGTGCATGCTTGGCCATTTACCGTTCCACCGAGAAGCACCGTATTGATTGCGGTCATTCTGGAGTCATTCATTCATGGCCATTTCAAATTCCGCGGCGGACAACGCCCAACCCCCTGAATCTTCCCGGCAGGTCGAAGGGCTTTTTCGAAACCATGCGCCGGTCAAACGCGAAGGCTTTCGTAAAACCTTGCGCATCATGTGGAACGTGATTTTCCACAAACCGCGCAACACTCGTCCGACCGCTGCCGTGCCGGTGGAAACCCTGACGCAAGCCGCGTTGATCGCTGCGCCCAATCACAGCGTTTACCGCCTGGGCCACTCCACCGTGCTGCTCAAACTGCGGGACAAATTCTGGATCACCGATCCGGTCTTCGCCGAACGCGCCTCGCCGGTCCAGTGGGCCGGGCCGAAACGCTTTCATCAGCCCCCCATCAGTCTTGAGGAATTGCCACCCATTGAGGCGGTGATCCTGTCCCACGATCACTATGACCACCTGGATTATCAGGCTGTGCTCAGGCTCGCGGACAAGACCAACTACTTTCTCGCGCCACTGGGTGTCGGCGATACCTTGATCAAGTGGGGCGTCGATGCCGGCAAGGTGCGCCAATTGGATTGGTGGCAGGGCACCGAAGTGGCTGGCATTGAGTTCATCGCCACACCTTCGCAGCACTTTTCCGGCCGGGGCCTGTTCGATGGCAACAGCACGCTGTGGGCGTCGTGGGTGATGATCGATGGTGATACGCGGATTTTCTTCAGCGGTGACAGCGGCTATTTCGATGGCTTCAAACGCATCGGTGAACAGTACGGCCCGTTCGACCTGACGCTCATGGAAACCGGTGCATACAACGTCGACTGGCCGCACGTGCACATGCAACCGGAGCAGACCCTGCAGGCGCACATAGACCTGAAAGGACGCTGGTTGTTGCCGATTCACAACGGGACTTTCGATTTGTCGATGCATGCCTGGTACGAACCGTTCGACCGCATTCTGGCGTTGGCGTGGGAGCGCAATGTGTCGATTACTACGCCGCAGATGGGGGCTGCATTCAACGTGAAGTACCCGTCCCGTGGTGCAGCCTGGTGGTATGACGTAGAGCAGCAGGTGTATCAGAATCAGCAAAGCATTGGATAAAGCGGCTACAGCGTAAAGGGCGCATTCATACGTGATCTGGCGATCAGTGATGACACACATTCCTGGCTGCGTCGGTAGGCTGGAAAGCGAGTGAGCTTTGTCACTCGCCATCAGTCATCACAAGGATACCGTTCACATGGATGTAAATTTGAAAGGCCGCATGACGCGGCTGTCCGTCATTGTCCTGCTTTCAATCGCTGGCGCCGCCCATGCGCAAACGCCTGCACCCGAGTCGAGGCTGGAATACCTGAGTGTCGATGAGCTCGGCAAAAGAATGGATCGTGGCCAGCTAACCGCTGTGAAAATCGTGCAGCACCTGCAACAGCGTATCGAGGCGCTGGATAAAAACGGCCCGGCAATCAATTCGATCATCGAGCTCAACCCGGATGCGCTGGACATCGCCGCTTCACTGGACCAGGAGCGACAGCAGGGGCGCATTCGTGGTCCGTTGCATGGCATTCCAGTCCTGCTCAAGGACAACATCGACACCTCCGACCAGATGCAAACCAGTGCCGGATCTTTGGCCATGGTCGGGCAACCCGCCGCGCAGGATGCTTTTGTCGTACAACGTCTCAGGGCTGAGGGAGCGGTCATCCTGGGGAAAACCAATCTCAGCGAATGGGCTAACTTCCGCGATCCCGAAATCCCTCCAGGCTGGAGCGGACGCGGTGGACAGACCAAAAATCCCCATGTGCTGAGTGTCACACCCTGCGGCTCAAGCTCGGGCTCCGGTGCGGCAGTGGCTGCAGGTTTTGCACCGTTAACCGTTGGAACCGAAACCTCTGGCTCGATCATCTGCCCAGCCTCCCTCAATGGCGTGGTAGGCCTCAAACCCACAACAGGGTTGTTGAGTCGCAGTGGCATCGTCCCTTTGGCGCCCAAACTCGACACGCCAGGGCCGATGACACGAACCGTCAGGGACGCCGCATTGCTGTTGAACGCCATGGCGGGCAGTGACGACGCCGATCCGGTCAAACAACCTCACGCCCTCAAAGGGATGGATTACACGGCACTGCTGCAACCCGACTCACTGGTTGCGCGGCGCATCGGCTATCCGGTCAAGTTCGACGCCAGCGGTCAAGCCATGAAAGACGATCCGCAGTTTTCAGAAGCGTTGGAGGTCATGCAGGCCGCAGGCGCCACGTTGATACCGGTCGAGTTCAAAGATCCTGATTCCCCAGGGATAGAAAAGGCCCTGTCGATGAGCTTCAAAAAATACATTCCGAAATACCTTGCGACCCGAACGGGTCTTGCGGTCGATAGCGTAGAAGAAATTGTGCGCTTCACCGAAAACGATCCCGGCACAGAGGGGCATGGGCACGCCTTCTTGAAGCAGGTCGAAAACGTTGTTTTTGACGAACCTACCTATAACGAGTTGTGGCAGAACATTCAACGGGAAAACGCAGCGGTCATCGATGAATTGCTGGCAACGCATCAACTGGATGCCGTGGTCATGGACGTCGGTTCACCGGGGTTGAACGTCATATCCCTGGCTGGATATCCCGGCATCATGATGCCTTCCGGCATTGAAGAAAGCGGGGTGCCAACGTCGGTATTCTTCTTCGGAACACAGTGGAGCGAGGCCACGTTGCTGGCATTGGCTTATGGCTATGAACAAGCGTCCCATGCGCGGCAAGTGCCTCAATTCAAACCTTAGTTTGTGATTAGCAACCCAGTACGCTTCAGGTGAAAACCACTTCAATCCGGCCCTCTTTTCTTGAACGGGGGGCTGACTTAACGACGATTTGAACGTCTCTCCCAAGTAGTAAAAGGCAATCCAACATTTTGGACTCGCTGATGCCACGAAACTTTCCTCGCAACATTTCGGAGAGTTTCGGTTGTGACAGTCCTAAAATCTCGGACGCCTGAACTTGAGTCAAATGACGAGCTTTAATGATCTCGCCGATCTTTGCCGCCAACTGGGATTTGACTCGCATTTCACTGGCGTCAGGTGTCCCGAGATCTTCGTAGACGTTGCCACTGCCTTCTTCGATTTCAATCATTTTATGATCCTCTTGCGTGGTCCTGCGCTCCTTTTACGCTTACGAGAATATATCTATATGGGGATAATCTTCCATCCATGATTTTTTACTCAACCATCGCATAATCCGCCCGCCCAACTGGATTGGGCGTGGACCCTCGCACGTTCATGCCTCTACCCGGCGCAAACCCTGGGAAGAACGCGAGGCCTTCGGATTCCAGCCGATAAGCCAACGCCAATCGAGTGACATCCAGCACGGTTTGCTCATTCTCGAATCGCTGAATGGCCTCTACCGACACCCCGGATTCCCGGGACAACTCTTCGATACTCCAACCCAGCATTGCCCGGGCTTGGGCACAGTGGGCGGGGGTGAATTGAAAAAGGGCGATGCGTTCCAGGGTGATTTTGATTGCGTGAGAGGCCATGGTGTTCTCCGGGCTCGAGAGTGCTGGTTTTAAATGTACTGTGTTTTTGTACAGTTGTTTTGCGCCCGGATCAAATTGATTTTTTCGATTTTCCTATTTCGTCCCGTTCAACCAGACGGACGGCGCCTGTCCCAGGGCGCGGCGGAACATTGTTGAGAACGCTGCGGGGCTGTCGTAACCGAAGTCCAGCGCAATCCGCGTTACGGGTTCACCTTCCGCCAACCGCGCCAGTGCTAACACCACGCAGGCGCGCTGTCGCCGCTGACTGAAACTCAAGCCGGTCTGCTGGCGAAAAAGACGATTGAACGTGCGCAGACTGATATGCAAATGATCAGCCCACTGCTGCGGCGACTGGTGTGCATCGGGATGCTGCACGAAACCTTGGCACAACCCGAGGAGCCGGGCGTCCACAGGCAACGGAATGTGCAGCGGTAAATGAGTGCTGCGTGCCAATTCGTGCAGCAGCAAATCGATCAGCGCTCCATCGCGCCCGGCCTCGTCATACGTTAAGGGAATCTCCACTGCCTCCATCAGTAAATGCCGCATCAACGGCGAAACACTGATCACCTGACAACGACTCCCCAGATCGACAGTCCCCGGTTCGACGTAAAGGCTGCGGGTGCTCACCCCTAACATCACCACTTCGTGGGCAATGCCCGCTGGTATCCACACCGCACGCTGCGGTGGCACGACCCAGTTGCCGTCGTGCGTACTCACCTGCATCACCCCGGTTGCCCCATACAACAATTGCGCGCGCCGGTGCGTATGACGGGGTAACAGATGCCCGTAGGAATAATCCGAACCGGTCGCTACCACGGGTCGCGGCGTGTCATCCAGCAGATCAATTGAAACATTGCGCATTGAGACATCCGGCGATTGGCGTAAACGCGAACATTATTGGCTGGCTTGCTGAAGCGAGCCAACCCCGGCCGGTTTATCGTCATCCCCCCTCAACCAGCGGACGACACGCGATGTTCTATTTACTGCTGACACTTTTCGGCTGCATGACGGGCGCTACCGCTGTGCTGTTTGGCTTTGGCGGCGGCTTCGTGGTCGTGCCATTGCTGTACCGCATGCTTATGACCAGCAGCGGTGCAGACGACTCCATCGGCCAATCGGCGATGCACATTGCTGTCGCTACCTCGACCTGCGTCATGATCGTCAACGCACTGGTTGCCACCGCAAAACACCGTCGCGCCGGCAATCTGATCCGAGACTACTTGTGGCCGTTGGGCGGGTACATCGGAGTGGGTGCAGTCGTTGGCGCGGTCGCGGCGATGTGGGTGAGTGGCGAGGTGATTCGCTATGCCTTCATCGCCTATCTGGGCGTAACCATTCTGGATTGCCTGCTCAGACGCGGATTTCTTACGCAAACCGATAACGAAAGTCCACGTCGATTGGGGAGGGCGGAAGTTTCTGGTGGAGGTGTAGGAATCGGCGCTATTGCTACGTTTCTTGGCGTAGGCGGTAGCGTCATGACTGTGCCTTTATTACGGCGCTGTGGGTTGAGCATGACCCAGGCGACGTCCATGGCGAATCCGCTCAGCCTGCCCGTGGCAGTGGCAGGAACGCTAACTTACATGGGGATGGCGGGGTTCACCGAGTTTGATCTGGGGGCGTGGTTCATCGGCTATGTGGATCTGCTGGCGTTTGCGGTTTTGACGATGGGGTCGTTATTGGGTATTCGATTGGCTACGCCATGGATCGGTCGTATTCCGGATCGGGTGCATGCGCGGGTTTATGTTGGTTTGTTAATGTTGGTCATGCTGAGCATGTGCTTCAGCTAGGGTTGTAACCGCTCTGTTTATTCGCAAGAACACGTCTTTGCATTGTTCAAAGTTCGATGCAGGAGGATGTCATGACAATTCTCGAAAGCGACTGGAAGAAATTTAAGGAGCTGCGCAAGATTGCGCTCGATAGGTTCTGCCAAGGTGTTCTCGCCGATGCCAAAGCAATTACCCAGCATGGAGCGCTGTCAGCATGCGCGATACGGAATGCTTTACGGGTTGATCCATGATCGTAACAAAGACATGGCTCAGGCCTTTGACCGGTACAGTCAATCCCGCTCCAGTGCGCTATGGGGCTTACGGTTGTATGTCATGCACGACTTGCTGACCGACGCCGAGATATCAGTTCTGAGCGAAGACGCGTTGGCTTACATCTCGGATGTAGTTCGCCAGCCCTATGAACTTGAATGGGTTGACGAGATCGTGCGCCAGGACTGAGGTCCTTCAATTCACAGAACCCAAGGACCAAGGATGCTTATCTTCAACTGCACCGAAGCGGCCAGCAACTTCTTCAGCCGTGTGTACAAGGGCAAGAAAATCACTCCATTGGAGAAACCGCCATCGCCGATTATCGAGGACGACGAGCTTGTCGAGTTCAGCGAGCAGTGGCTGGTTCATGCCATCACCGTCCAACGCAAACACGTGTTGTTGGTCATCCATGTGCAAACCCGTTATTGCATGATTTTCGCGGAGGCCAAGAAGGCTGACGTTGAGGGTTTCGTCCGACGTTTTACCGAGCGTTGGATAAATGGCCTGACCCATCATGCGGGGCAGCACGACATCCTGCGTTGGGTCGAAGACGAGCCAATGATGGAGCGTTTTGAGAAAAGCAATCGTGAGTATGTGCTGTACAAACGCCGACATCGTGGTGCGCAAAAGCACATCGACGATATCTCCTGGTTCTTCCAGGATTGCGCTGCGGAGTGGGGCACGTTACCGCCGGATGAGTACGCGGCCGGCCGCTTCGATGCGAGGATGAACGAATTCCTCAGAGGCAGTAAAGGTCAAAAAGACTATTACTGTCCGAGTGAGGTAATGATGGTGTATTGGTTACGCAATTACTGCGGGTGTGATGAGCAAGCTATTCAGTCTGCACGTGATCGATATAAAGAGGTGAAGCGGGAGATTTACGATCTTGAGCGACAACTCCAACAAAGCTGATCACTGCGGCGCCAACCCCGGCGCTTCCCGAATAATGAAGTGATCCAGGTTCTCGATATTCGCACTGAACACCCCGAACGTCTGCTCGGGGTTCTTCTTGCTCGGCACCTGTTTCAACTCCGGCGTCACGCCATAAAAGAAGCAATACAAGTCCTTCCCACTCTCGATGGCGTGCTTGATCTCTTCCAGAAACGCTTTGCGCTTGCGGTAGTTGTCGATCAGCTTTTTGCTCAGGTACACATTGACTGAGTACGGCTTTTTCTTCGCCTCGTCCGCTTGTTTAAACCAGACCTTCTGCTCGAAATCGATGCGAAAGCTCTGGGTGTAATCCTTGATCTCCTTGATCTTGCCCCAGTAAATCAGCCCCTTGTTGTCCGTCAGGTACTCGATCTTCTTGAAGAATGATCCATAGGGCGCCGTGTGCTCGCCAATCTTCAAAGGCATACGCTTGAGCAGTTCTTTGTCTTCGAAGTTCGAGACGAAACACTCCACTGGATGGGCGAAGATGCTGGTCTTGTCTGGCGCGGAATCGTGGGCAGGTTTTTCGACATCTCCTGCGGCTAAATACGGTTTCGCCTCCTCACGAACTACATCGGCCACCACCGTCGTGTTCGAAGGCTTGCGCACATACTCACGTCGAGTCAGCAACAACTCCGATGGGAAATGCTCCTCGCGACTGTCATCCGTTTCCGCCCCATCCGCGTCCACTCCAGGCGCCGGCGATTTGAGACTGACATAAGGGCAGTCCGCAACATGCCGGGTGCTTGGCGTGTTCTTGAAATGCGGAGTGCGGACGTAGTTCACGTTTTTGGCGTTGAACGTCGTCAACACATTCAACCCATCGAACGCGGCCCTGCAGGCGTCATTGGGGCATTGGAAATGTTCTTTCGCAGAATCGAACGCCATGGTCTCGTCGAAATTCAAATCGCGCACGTCATAGATCGACAGCTTGTCGTCGAGGCTGAGGCAGTAGGCGAGGTCGAATTTCATGGTGGGCTCGGGTCCGAGGGAGAACAGTGGCGTATTAATAGCGGGAGGTGCGCGATGGCGCACGTGTTAATTCAAGCTCATCGCATCGACGTTCTCAGTTGTCAGGGGGCTGCGCAGGCGGTGGCTGAGGATCGTAGTATGTGGGTTTGATCAGCCAAAAATGGAAGCCGCTTGATTCATCGCAAGCAACATGATTTCCGCGGAAAAATGTGCAAATAAATGTGCAGCGTTTTGCATCTTTCACGAGCTCGAAGGCTTATAGGTAAGGGCTGTAGGCAGGAAAAACCTGAAAATAAATGTGCAGGAATGCGTGCATCTCGACTGCTATACATCGTCAACCCTTTCATCGCATCGAACACCATACGACATTGACGGGGAAGAGTATCAAAAGCGGCAGGCGGGGCGGGTCGAGTTGAATGTTTTCAGCTCGCCACTCAGCCCACGGCGCACACCAAACCTGTAGGAGTGAGCATGTTCGCGATTTCAAGAATCAACTCGATACATCTACCCTGCGCTAAATCAGCAGCAATACAACTCACTGTGGCGAGGGAGTTTGCTTCCGCTGGGCTGCGCAGCGCCCCTAAATCCGGTGAGCACGGTAGCGTAAACACACACACCGAATTGAATGCCTGGCAATTCGCCACCGAACAAAAATCCGCTACCGGTAACGCCGTCAGCGGATTTTTGCATGGGCTATTAATCAGTATCCACGCATCAGTCGTGATGCTTTCCGCCACCAAGACTCATGTCTATTAAAAGGATCATCCGCCAACACACACGGCATATCCCGTAACCGAATCCACGGTTCATCTTGCCAGTGCAACATACAGAGCGACATCTTCGGCCAGTCAAGCACGCTCAATGTAGGGCGCTCCACCATGCGCGTCGGCTGCGCATCACGCAGCGCGGGCACCACCTGATGCGTCAGCCACTCTCGCAGCATTCGATTCTCGGGACAGTAGTGATAAATCAGCAACGCATACGCGCCTGACTCGCTCACCAGCAAACGCTCTTTGGCTGCACCGTAGATGTCGACGAGCATCATTTGCCTCTGGTCTGCATCGAGCTTACGCGTCATGCGTTCATCGAGGTGTTTCCCCATCAGTCGTCCTAGATCATGCGCACAGAACCATGCCTGGTTCTCCAAGAGGAGGGCATGCAGGTGAACGTTGTGACGGTTGAAAAGGGTAGGTGTGAGTGATTCAGGCATGGCGAGCCTCCTGGAGCGGAAGCGCGTGGTTGGACTGGGTAAGGCGAGTCGCCTTCATCTTGAAGGTCGGAATGTCAGGCATTTCCTTTACCTCTGGCTGCTTTCTTAGGGCATTCGTTATGGGTGTCGGGAGCTAAGAAACCCACCAGAGACGGGCCGGACATATTCCCCTTTCGGGTCTTGTATTCGCCCACTCCCGACATAACGGGGATTTTCTCGCAGGCGTAGTGAAACCGCAGACGAAAAAAAGCCGCATGACTGTCGGGTGCGGAGGACCGCTCTGGTTGAGGCGTTTCTTAGGCGCCGAATTGAGAGCCTAGGGGGTCAATGCCTAGCGGTCAACCCTTCAAAAGGGTTCATCATTTCTCGGTCGAAAATGTTTAGGGCTAAGCATTCAAGCCGAATGCTTCCTGTATTTCAGTACGTAGGACTTCTCTGTTTTTTGTGTGGCATTCCCAAATGATCACCACTCTCCATCCTCGAACGATGAGCGCCTGCTGTGCGTCAAGATCTCGCTCGACGTTCTTTGCCAGTTTTGGCAGCCAGAAATCCAGCCTGCTCTTGGGCGTATACGCATACTTGCATCCAGGGTGCCTGTGCCAAAAGCAGCCATGGACGAATACGCATAATCGATGCTTGGGGAACACCAAGTCAGGTTTTCCTGGCAGATCCTTCCGATGCAGACGATAACGAAGCCCCAACTCATGACACACCGATCGCACTAGCATTTCAGGCTTCGTGTTTTTGCCCTTGATCATTGACATGATCTTGGACCTATGTTCTCGGGTGACTATATCTGCGCTCATTCAAGCCATTACTCAATGGGAGCTAACTCTCAGTCATTTCAGCACATCTTAAATGCTGTTCAAACCGTGTTGAGGACAGCACTAATAATACTGACCTCTTATTCATTGGTGCTTGAACTTCTCATAACAGGAGTGCATTCCAATGCAGAAAATATCCACTCGTTCTAGATTTTAACGCTAACTCGACATTAAGAAGCCTCGGGTATTGCTTTTTGAACTCGCGAGTAGTCAAAATCCCTTACTTTCCACCAACACTCCACCTTCTTGGCCCACTCGGAAACCATTTTCCCTCCCGCTCCTTGATGAAGCGCGTCGCTAACTTCGTGAGCCCATGTGGCTATTTGTTTTTGCAATTGTGGAGAGATAGCCTGCTCCTGCCAAACTCGTTGGAAATCGAAGGTTGAGCCGAGCCTAAGCGCGACAATAGAGACCGTATACGCGGTGATGTTGGCTTGAAATGCGGGGAACAGCGGCCGGATTATCTTGTGTGCTGACTTGAAGATGATTGCCTTGGCAATCATTTGCTTGTATTGATTCTGATCCGGGATCACATTTTTCCCCGCAAGCTCGCGCTCGGAAAGCTCATCCATAAACGCTTGAAAGTTCTTTTGACTGCCTAGGCTAACCACATGAGGTTGTTGATCCCAAGCAAGCAGGAACTTCGCCAGATCCGGCTTAGTAAGCCTTCGATGTGATGGGATGGCCGCCTGCAGCTTTTTCCTCTGGGTGGGAGTAGACGCCTCCTTCTCAAGCATTACCTTGTAGCTGCCGGCAGAACGCTCGTAGAACCAGCGACCTACTCCATCGGGGCAGAAGGAGCGCATCGAAAGTTTTTCCAACTCTCGGTGGTACGGCTTGTTGGCAGAGAGATCCGACTGTTTGACGACGTTCTGACTGTTGGCGTATCTGGAGATTTTGGAAATTAGCTCCTCATCTTCTTCCTGACCTTTTCGAAGCACAATTATTTTGGCAGGCACTCTAACGCGGCTCAGGTCAATATCGGGATTTTTTTTCTTAGCGAAGTAGATGGAGGCAGTCGTCTGCCCTCCATTAACAATTTGCATGCCCTGCAGCCATAAGATGCCTGTCGAACCGTCCGATGCACGATCCAGTTTGGCGTCATCAGCAACTATGACAATGCCATTGTTATAAGCCATGAATCGATCGGGATGGTCCCTCAGGCTGTCGCGGATTCCCTTGTTGACGCCTTTGCTGCTTACTCCTAGGAAAGAACGAACGTTTGCTTCAAGAATGCGTGGTCCATATTTTTCGTAGAGAAAGCGCAGAGCTTCGCCGGGAACAGCAGTCAGTGCATAGTCGTACTCGTCTTTTCCTACGCCTGGTACCCAAACGCTAGGTAGGGCAGTACCGCAAAGCTCTTGAAAATTGACCACCAGCTCGTCTCGTGGGCGACCTTCTTGCCAGTGATTATACAAGCGCTGGATGTCCATGACCTCAAGGCGAATCTGCTTGGTTTCGATATCTTGAGCTGCATAATCTCTAGTTTTAGCCTGTCCGTCTGTAATAACGAAGATTCGGATATTGTCTAAACTCTTGTAGACACGTTCTACCTCTTTAACTAGCGGGTACACTTCATTTGTTTCATCAAGTTCTTGAGAAAGCTTGCCAGTTGCACAGAACTTTAGAAAATGCAGGCCTTGCTTTGCTGCCCTTCCTATCTCTACGTCAGGTATGGTCTCAATCTCTTCTAATCCTTTGTAAAGGCTAACAAACAAGTCCAGTCGATCAGGGTTTCCTTGGTCGTCAGTCGAATCTGAGACAGAGTAACCACTGATTTTCACCTTATGACTTCCAATTTTTGCCCCGTAGTGACAGACAATTGGCTCGAAGGTAATACCCTCGTCCGACATGTGTGTCATTACATGTTCTGTGAATACTGCTTCCGCTGGAACCGGGATCTCACCGGGTGCAACATCTTTCTCTACTTCTTCTCTGATAGATGAGTGCATTTCACGAAGAAAGTCCACAAGTTCCATCAAGCGACTCCAAGTTGTTCGAGCGCATCCGCGAGAGGATGATTGGTGATCGAAAGTAATGACAAATCGAGCTCGTACTGTGCTCGACGGATTGCTGTCGGGACGTTGAAGGGAGCTAATCTAGGAAACTCTGAATCTATGAGATGGATTCTGAGTTCACTTAATGAGAAGCGCCGACTATAAATTTCTGCGTGCATGTCCAAATATCCGACATGTATTAAAGCCTGTTCGAAAAGTCGAGTTGCTGCCGTATCTGGTTCCAAGCGTATGCGCATGTCGGTGATAAACTCGGGCAGAGACGCTCCCAATTCACTCGTCACAAAGCGAAGAGCGGCTAGGAAGAGCGGGGAGCGTCGAGACTCGTCCAGCTGATCCAAAGATGCAATTCGAACAGGAAAGCCCTCTGTTGCCATAGTGGACTTGACCTCTATGGCGCCAGCACCCAACTGAAAATCATGCAACCCGTCAAGTGGCCCCTTCCAGCCGTCAACCGCCGAGAAAATTAGCATTCCTTCATCAAGAAGGCGTTGAAGCAGGCAAAGTTCCCCGACCAGCCCCAGTTCAGTTTCGGAGTTCAAACCCTCCCGCCCATTCCGCATGAATTCCTGCCACCCGCGAACTCGCCCTAGAAGCCGCTGATAAACAACGTCTTCAGGGCAATGGCAGGTAGAGTGCAGTAACCCGCATATATCGATGACAACTGCAGCAAATAATTCAAGATTTCCTGAAGGTTGGCAGACGATTGCGAGCCACTGTAAACCACCTGAAGCCTCACCAAGAGACGCTCGTTCCATGCGAAATCCTTGGCCCGACGGAAACTGTGAGGTTGGTGCTATTTTGGCACTGGAAAAACCAATCAGTACTGCTTCCTCATTTCCAGGCGCATGTCTTGCAGCTTTGATTCGGTAGGTTCCAGCATGGAAGAGATCAATCGCTCTCCAGCCTGGCGTTGACACGTTACCGGGAAGAGCTCGCCAGATTCCGAGAATCTCGGTGCTACTCAGTGCCGCCATACTGCTGCTCCCATAGAAGGTTAGTGACTATGTATGGCACAGATTTTCCTGCTTTACTTCCAGGGAAGCTGATGGCGAATGCAACTACTGATGTTTCAATTCCCGTAACGTTAGATTTTTCCGGGTCGAGAAGAGATATCAGTAAAAGTCCTCTTTCAGGATGCGGTGCGATATTTTCTCCGCCCAATCCCCGGATATGTCTGATACTAGGTCCGCTCGGTACTACGGGTAGCTCTCGGCCTTTTGAGCGCCCGGGGTCGGGTTTCCAGCCCCTCTGTGTGAGTTTGAGTGCTGCATTCCATGACTCCTCATCAAGATCGATTGCTTCATCTTGTGGGGAGAGTAGACGCCCGATGGAGTACTTGTCATCAGACTCCAGCGACTTATTCTGGCGTTTCATTCGTTTTACTTTACAACCTGCTACATCTTCTGTTCTTTCAACGCCACCACCGATAACTGCGACTGTCCATGATGTCAATTCACTTGAGCGGGTCATTTCCTCGATAAAGTCGGCCAATAGATCGCTCCGCACCTTTCGAGAATCCGGGTGAGTCTTATAAGCTCTTAGGAAGTCAATGACCGGTTGTGCGGGAACATCGACCCATTTCGCTCCACTCCAATTGTCTTGTTGCCCGTTTCGCTGCTGTGAAGGAATGGCAGAGGCAGGTCCAATACTGGCAACAAGGCTATTGAATGCAGTTTGGTTTTGTTCAATCTTTGCTTTGTCTTTGAAAAAGCTAACGGTTTCGACGATGTCACCGCTAAAAGAAAGGTACAGGGTTTTTGCAGTCCTCATTTTTAGAGGAGATGTGACCATCAGGACGGAATGGGATTTGACTTTAAGGCCATAGTCACGGGGAGTCAGACCGCTTTCCATCATGAAGTCAAATTCGGATCTGAGTTCTTCGGCCGCGTCGGCAATGTGTTCAAACCAATCAGTCAAATCTTCTGTGGTATAGAGGCGACAAACATCTAGGTATCCTGGTCGATAGCCGAACCAACGGCCCATCTGCATTAATGTGTCGTACATTTTAGAGGCGCGAAGGAAGTAGCTGACACACAGCCCTTCAAGGGTCAGGCCGCGGGCCAATTTGTCCCCACCAATAGCGATGACCTTGAGCCCTGTCGCACTATCGGCATAGTCCAGTGCATCCTTTGCCGTACCATTTATCATGCGTACATCAATTTGGTCCAGTAGATCAGGGAGAGCCTGTTCAATGTCCTCCCAGCTGCTAGTTAATTGATAGAGTGCATCCGAAGTCTGTTCAGCAATGCTCTGGCTAGTTGTAAGAAAATCACGATTCCAGAGAACACGTAACTCGGCCAAAAAATCTTTATGGTCTATCTGTCTTCTAAGTCTTTGCTTGACGTGCATTACATAACTTTGGACTTGTCTATGCACATGTTGCTGGACTAGATTAAAACGGGTGACATGGACAAGCATCGAGCAGTGTTCAGCACCCTGTCCGCGAAGTTGGCGGATGACGCATGCCAGAATGAAAGAATTGACTGCTTCTATCAGCGAAGGAGGCATTACGTCCTCGCCATTAATGGCAGGTACGTAATTGCTTTTGTGGCTTACTGGCATCCATCCGCTTTTTCCATCTGGCGAACATTGATCGGATATCAATCGAATCAAATCGAGAGCGCCAGTTCGTCCATCTTCACTGGCAAGCCCGAAAACTCGTGACGGGCCTACGTAACTTGAGGGGGCAGCGAGATTCGTGATGAAGGCCGCTGGGAACAGGTCCGGGCCTTCCTTTGTAGTTTCACCGTGTTCATGAATATATATATTCGCAAATGGCGTTGCTGTGTAACCCACATAAGCCTTTCTAGAAAAAGAATGCAGTATCTGGCGAATGAGACTGTTGATAGCTGTTGGTTCATGTTCGAGATCTGGAGAACCATTTTCATCGACTACCTTTTCACCCGTATCTACCGACGCATGATCAGCCTCGTCGTCCACAATGAGAAGTGGTAGATGAGTTACTAGAGGGCGACCTGATTCCTGATCTGTCGTTTCTGCTACATGCTTATGAATCCACTTCAGCAGGCGCTGTAAGACAGTCTTGTTTTTCTTGACGACGAAAAGCCATGGTTTTTGTTCTGGGGAAACACCAAGGTTTCTCACAAATCTTGTGTTGAAATCACCGGTTTCTGTTCTGTTAGTTACATACTGGGGGCGCAATGCTGGGGATGGGTCAATCTTCCCTACACCGATTGCGACGTTCCCTTCTCCTTCGATGGGACTCGTTTCATAGCCTAGGAACCCTTCATCCAATCTCATTTGTGTTTGAGCGCGTAAGTTGTTATGAAGTCCTGCTAGTACGATGATGATTTTATAACCGGCATCAGCTGATTTGCAGATAAGACCAGTATAGTTGCCCGTTTTGCCTGACTGTACGTGCCCTACCACCATGCCCCGACGATCCCAAAAACCTTCTCGTT
The DNA here is from genome assembly GCF_058145095.1 of Pseudomonas sp. MDV22-iso1. Taxonomy (NCBI): domain Bacteria; kingdom Pseudomonadati; phylum Pseudomonadota; class Gammaproteobacteria; order Pseudomonadales; family Pseudomonadaceae; genus Pseudomonas; species Pseudomonas sp. MDV22-iso1. The sequence goes on along the minus strand of NZ_JBYVMF010000019.1, from coordinate 37,654 downwards.
TTGGGTCTTCCAGCATCGAAAGAATGTTGTCGGTGGTTTTGTCGAGTGCTTCCACCGCACTCCAAGACAACTTCCCCTCCTGCCATTCTCGATACCTTCGCCAGTAGCGCCACTCCTTCTTCTGCTCAGTTGTTAACCAAGGTATATGTCCAGCCATATCGACAAGCGATGAGTCATCTCCCACCCAGATGCTAAAACGTCTGATTAGTTCGTCGGTGACTGCGTTACGGTCGAGCCCCTCTGCCTTTTTTGGCATGATCTTCAGGACCATGTCGATTTTCTGCGAAATGAGTGCTGGTGTAATGACGGACTTGTCCTGTTCGTCTGCAAGCATTTCTTGGACTATCTTGACCACACTCCATTTGTTGTCTTCAGACATCCGTCATTACTCCTTAAATAATGTCAGGCAGGGCATTCACTAGTGAGGGGAAAGCGTGGAAGGGCTCTGTTGCCCTAAGTTGTTCCTTTGCAGAGGAAGGTGAATAACCCTTCTTTTCAATCATGCTGCGATACATGATCATCAGAATCTCATTAACTTCTTCAGATGATGTTTTTTCGAATCCCGTGCATGGGGTATCCTTATTCTCTGCCGTATCGATCCATATTCTTTGGACTGGGACGGTCTCCTCGATCACGCGCAGCATCACCTTGATCTGTGGGAGCAATGCGCCGGCCTCATCTAATACCCCTCTTACGGCAGGATGGTCGCTGTCAATTCTATAGCGTACTCCGCTTGCCAAGCGCTCAATTTTCCAAGCCTCGATAACCTGTCTATTCCCTAATAGAGAAGGTCTACCTCTATGGGCAAAGGCTCTCCTGGCACGTGAACGAGTGGCTTCAGCAAGAGTGGTCAACCAATCACGTAGGTATACAGGAGGTCTAGCGGTCGATTTTCGAATATCAATTTTCCAATCGGCATCGGCCGAGTTGGGAATATCAAGTCGAATTCTTGCTAGTCGGTGCGCTTCATCCTTCGTCCATGATCTACCAGTTCCTAAGCCAAGCCAGCTACCAGCAACTAAAAGGCGTTCGTTGCGATAGACGTAGAATCCCTGTTGCGCAGTCCACCCTTCAGGACCACCCAGTCGTTCGAAGTCTTCGGGTGAGAGCATATCCTTGTGAGGTAGAACATGACATTCAGCTTCAATACCTTTGCGATTGGGATGCTTGAACACAGGAGGGTTGAAGGATTTCCCCGGGTGATCCGTCATGAAAGGGTCCCAAGGTCTTACAGGGTGATCATTGATCAAAATCTGGAGGCGAGGTTTGCTTCCTTCCAGATATCTGTGGAAGACCATTCCTAGGTGCTGCTCGATTTTATCTGCGAGATTGAGAAAGTCTTGAACTGTGCTTCCGGGCGTGACAATTCGATCTAGCTCTTCCCATAGCACAAGCGTCCCTCGATGTGTACCGCAGAGGCGATGCAAAAAACCTTCCGAACCAGGGTGTACGCCTTCCAAAAGATGCCAGCCATCGTCAGCGCTGCTTGCCAGATAATCTAGGTCCCAGCGAAGCGCGTGCGTTCCGTCGCTACCGGTCGTTGCTACCGTAAGTCTACGACACTGCGAAAAGGATGCGGTCTTGAGACCAAGCCCAAAACGGCCCAGATCAGAAGCAGAACGTTCCTCCAATGGATTGCGTTCACCTAACCGCATTGCTCGATCTAGCCCGTGTTCGGACATCCCACTACCATTGTCGAGACAGAGAATGCGGCTATCTAGTCCTGCCCAGATTAGGTCGATACGAACTTCATTTGCCCCAGCTGCAATACTGTTATCAATGATGTCTGCCAAGGCAGTCTGCGTGTTGTAACCGAGTCCGCGCAGTGCCTCAACCATTGCGCTGGCTTTTGGGGGGGCGCTTCGACTTTTGAATATAGATGACAAGCTGGCTCTCCCTTGTTGAACATGCCGCATTACTGTTGGCGCTATTTTGTGTTTTTTCCGCTTCTAATAATGCGTGCGACAACGTCTGCAATTTGTCTTGCTAGTAGGGGCGGTACAGCATTTCCTACTTGGTGAAATTGTTGAGTCCTATTGCCCAAGAAGAAATAGTTGTCAGGAAAGGTCTGCAGGCGAGCAGCCTCCCGAACAGTCAGACTGCGGCACTGTCTGGGGTCGTAGTGAATAAAATAGTGCCCGTCTTTGGCGATATGACTCGTTATTGTAGTTGAGGTAATGCCGGATCGTTGTACTCGGAAGCGATCATTGAACTTTCCAGTTTTCCAGTTTTTGTGGTCTGGTTCGAGCCCGGAAAGGTTGAAATCTTGATGCCCTTTAGGTGAGCTTTTGTTCGTATCAGCAAACACTGCTGCATAAACGTATCTACGAAGATCGGAGCTCATATGGCCCCTGGCTTCATGGTTAAGCCAGTATTTGAGTCGTGGATCTGGTAGCCAGTCATCCAAATGAGTGCCAGTCACTCCATCTCCAGATTTTGTTTTTAGAACTCGTAGCCCTCCGTAGTTCATATCGGCACCGCTAAAACTACTTGCGAGGATGCTTAGATTTGCTGCTAGGGAAACGCTTTTTGGCGCTCCAGCGACTTGGCGCAGAGACTCTTTGCTGAGTTCGACTAGATGCTGTTTTATCACCTGCGACCACAGATCAGCGGAATCCTTAACGCGGGTAAGGGTGCTCCGCAATTGCGGAAGCCGATCGATTACCTGATCAATTGTGGGACCTGGATTTGGAGTGAGTTTGTGATCACCTAGCACTCCCCAGTACTCCTCTGAAACACCGAGCAGTATTACGCGATGTCTTGCCTGAGGAATTCCATATTCCTCCGCGCGAATGATGTAATTACTAGGCTCGATGTTCTCTGATGCTGCATCGCTTTCATACATGTCATCCGCTGCAAGCGAACAGATTTTATACTTCGGTCCGTTGGTGCTTTCACCTAATGCTGCATCCGGGTCAGCTAAGTCCTGCAAAATTTGCGGAAACATTAGCTTCCCAGCTACACGTGCCGAGAGGATGCCCTTAACGTTTTCCATCACGAAAACTGCGGGTCTCTTTTTCTGAATGATCCTTAAGTATTCGCGATACAAAAAATGTCGGTGGTCGTCTTCGGCCCGATAATTTTGCTTGCCACGGTTTCGGGCTCGGCCGACAACTGAGTAGGCTTGGCATGGTGGTCCGCCAATTAGCACCCATGGCTTGGTTTCGTCCAAGCGACTATCCAGAATGTTGTCTAATCGTTTGTTGCCTTCATCTGTGCCCAGCTCTAGAAGCTGGGCTTCTTGATCGGCATGTTTCCATGCTTCTAAGCTTCTACTTGTGTAAGGCTCCGGCACATCTGCCGTCTCGCAGAAGTTGTAATAGTCCTCCAGAGCTTCAGGTTGACTGGTTTTCAAAAGACGGTAGAACGCTCTGAGTCTCAGGGTAGAGCGAGCAGATACCTCCATCTCGGCAGAAACCTTGATTTCAAAGGTATCGCCGTTACTGTCTGCATGAGAAGAGAAGCCTTCTCCAAGGCCTCCCGGCCCAGCAAAGAGATCCACGATCTGAATGGGATAGCTAGGACTCATGAAACCACGCTTTGTCTAGGGATTACGAAATTGATTCTCGTTGACTGTGCCAAAAGAATCCTGGCGACGAATCACATCAGAGGAAAGAGCTTAGAGCTGGGGGAAAAATGTGTGCGATCCTTGCTGCGTACGTGTGGTAACCGCATTTTTCACTCATCGTATGGGGCCGTCAGTAGGTACAGAGATTGTACTGTCCGCCTAAGGGTGGCTAACTGCTTTTCTTCCTTGAGAATCTGTTCATCTGGCTTCATCTAATGCGGCCAGTACATCATGTGTCCAAGGTTGACATTCCCAGCCCCCTGATCCGCTTCTTTTCAAGTAGCTACTGAGTGAGCCTGAGAGAAACTTATTGATATCGGTGGTAGCGTATCCCAACACCAACTCCGCATGGGAGGCTCTATCTCCGGGATTGTCGGCAAAATACCTTAGTAGATCCAAAGCGATGCTGCCGAGTTTTGCGGTTCGCTCTACAAGCGCACTTTCCATTCGTGCCGCGTTACTATATTGAGTGGTGGGGGAACTTTCGTGCATCCAGGCAAACTCGCCTTCACGCACATTGAGGTCTGGAATTACAGCCCCCTGCTCTGAAGATCGAAAAATCCCGATAGTTTTCTGAACTCGCTCTGCTTCTTTTCTGAGGTCCAAGTCATTAACTCTTGGGGCGCTCGTTTCCTGTGCTGGCATCCAGTCCCAATCAGAGTGCTCATCGTCAATGATTGCTTCGACGCCGAACCTTGGTTCTATATTTCCGGGTGGGGAGGCCACGTTACGATTAGACGCTTCAGGATTCTCGTTAAAATGTGGCTGCGCTCGAAGCTCCTTCAACAATTTTTCAGAATCGTGCTTTTCTCGCAAAAAATCGACTAATAGTTCACGTGCCTCCTGTTCCAACCCGGTGAAAGTGAGTGAGGACACGGCTCGTACCACACCATCTGGAAGGATTTTTCTAAAACAATTTTGAAGCAGTTCTGAACACTCGGTGCGCTGGGTCGGAAGCTGTGTTGGCAGCAGACGAGCCACGAGTGTTGCCCATTCGCTCATTTCTATGGTGTGAGGGGGGACTACCAAAGTGAATTCGGGCTCGATATGGATACAGCCGTCGATTACCGGACAGAGCAGCTTTTTGTATGTGACTGCTGGCTGGCCTCCGCTCGATCTTAAAGGGCGTGTTATCTGGTCTATTTCCCTTCCTCGATGCATGACTTTTACGGTTACTTCCATATCCCTTCCGCCTGCTCATCCAATAGCTGCCCCTTCACCTAGGTGCTGGCTAGATGCCAGATCATGCCTAGCGGAAGGTGCTTATCCAAGTACTGTTGATCAAAAAATTTTAGATCAAGGCAATTTTCGTCAACATAAGCCGGTTCTCACGGGCGCTGATCAGCGTTGCGGAGGCGCGGTTCCTGTACAAATTGCAATTGGAGTGTTTTTTCGCAAAAAAACCCCGACGGAGTCGAGGTTTTTTTATTTGCTCAGAGGACAATTATTAAATCGCGGCGAACTTGGTAATCAATCCCAGCTCAACGCCCCACCAGTCTGATACTCAATAACCCGAGTCTCAAAGAAATTCTTCTCTTTCTTCAAGTCCATAATCTCGCTCATCCAAGGGAACGGGTTAGTCGTCCCTGGATACTCTTCCTTCAAACCAATCTGGCTCAAACGACGGTTAGCGATGAACTTCAGATAGTCCTCCATCATCGCTGCGTTCATGCCCAGCACGCCGCGAGGCATGGTGTCGCGTGCGTATTCGATTTCCAGCTGAGTGCCCTGCAGAATCATCTGCGAAGCTTCTTCCTTCATTTCAGCATCCCACAAGTGCGGGTTTTCGATTTTGATCTGGTTGATCACGTCGATGCCGAAGTTCAGGTGCATGGATTCGTCGCGCAGGATGTACTGGAACTGCTCGGCGACGCCGGTCATTTTGTTGCGACGGCCCATGGAAAGGATCTGGGTGAAGCCGCAGTAGAAGAAGATGCCTTCCAGAACGCAGTAGTAGGCGATCAGGTTGCGCAGCAGCTCTTTGTCGGTTTCGACGGTGCCGGTTTCGAACTTCGGATCGGAGATCGAACGGGTGTACTTGAGGCCCCAGGTGGCTTTTTTCGCGACCGATGGGATCTCGTGGTACATGTTGAAGATCTCGCCTTCATCCATGGCCAGCGATTCGATGCAGTACTGGTAGGCGTGGGTGTGGATCGCCTCTTCGAACGCCTGGCGCAGGATGTACTGGCGGCATTCCGGGTTGGTGATCAGGCGGTACACGGCCAGGACCAGGTTGTTGGCAACCAGGGAGTCGGCGGTGGAGAAGAAGCCGAGGTTGCGCATCACGATGCGGCGCTCGTCGTCGGTCAGGCCTTCCGGGTCTTTCCAGAGGGCGATGTCGGCGGTCATGTTGACTTCTTGCGGCATCCAGTGGTTTGCGCAACCGTCCAGGTACTTCTGCCAGGCCCAGTCGTACTTGAAAGGTACGAGTTGGTTGAGGTCGGCGCGGCAGTTGATCATGCGCTTTTCGTCGACGGCCACACGGGCGGAGGCGCCTTCGAGTTCGGCGAGGCCTTCGGCGATGTCGAGGTTGTCCAGGGCGGCCTTGGCGCGAGCGATGGCGGCGGAGTCGGACGCGGTCACAGCGCGAGCTTCTTGAGCGGCAACACCACCTGCGGTGTCGAGGCGGTCCATGTTGGCTTCAGTCGCGTGGCCGGCGTTGGCGCCTTTGACCACGGTTTCGGCGCTGTCTTCTTTGTCGAATTCGTCCCAGCTCAGCATGACGTGTCGTCTCCTGCGTGAGGGCCAGATGCCCGTGTGATGGTTTTTCACACGGTCGGGTCTGACCGCGTTGGATCTAAAGGAATATCGTTTTTTGCAGCAGCTATACGCAGGCATCAAACAGAATTTTGTACGGGTATACCGAAGCCGCTGATGGGCGCAGATTGCGTGAACAGTTCTGCGTGGGCTTCAGACTGGCTTTTGACCCCTGTAAGGGGATATTGCAGGCCCGTTTAAGCCGGCATTATAGGGAAATTTTTGCGGCCGTGGTGGGGCGAATCCGCGCATGGAGCGGTCGAGAAGGAGGGATTTTCGGTCAGAGCGAGGCTTTACAGGGCTTTGGCTGGATAACGCGGCTGAAGATTTTTTTTCTTAAATTTTGACGTGCTGATTTTTTGTTCAAAAAATAGCCAAAAAATCACGTTTTTCACTACATCTTGTGTTTAAAGGCGTTTTTCGATAGCCCTGGACACAACTAAGCCCGACCGAGGTCGGGCTGTAAAGTCACGCTATAGGATCAGCTGTAGCGAGCGGCGCCTACGTGATCGGCACCATCGGCTGCGACTTTCGCGGCACCGGTGTGATCGAAACCGTCGGCAGCGACTTTGGCGGCGCCGGTACGATCAAACCCATCAGAAGCCAGTTTGCCTACACCGACGTGATCCGAACCATCGGCAGCGAAAGACGCTGAACCGGTATGGTCGTAACCATCTGCAGCGACGGCTGCTTCGTGGGTGAAGGTGGCCGAGCCGGTGCGGTCATAACCGTCGGCGGCAAAGGTGTTTGCGGCCAGTACAGACAGGGTCAGGGCGAGGATCAGTTTGGTTTTCATGGGAGTGGCTCCAGGTTCGTTGGCGTTTTGTGCCTTGGGTGTGGAATTCATACTACGCTTGATAAATCGATTAAAAAGCGCAAATAAATGCTTAAAACAATCGTATAAATCGATCTATACGGTTTGGCGCTTCATCTGCCTGGAATAACGGGCGGACGGGTCAAACCGTATAAAGGGGGGGCGGGTGATCAGCCGTTGGAGCAGCCGTTACCCATGACGCTGTAACGCAGGATGTGGCGTTGACCGGTGGAGTCGTCGTATTCCATTTTCATTGGAACCACTTCGCACACATTCGGGATTTCACTCATGGAGACAACTTTGGCGATGTCCAGGTGAGTGGAGTAAGTGTATTCCTCAATGGCCGGTTTTTGCTGTGCGACATCAGTCGGGACCTCGTCTGCCATGGCGGTTACGCACAGACTGGAGAGGGCCAGAACTAATAAAGCTTTCATTTCAAATTTACCTTTTAGAGGTCGAATGGGGTCACGCAACCTTTTTGGGGTTGCGTGTGGAGCTTTAACAAGAGTCTTGGATTAACTGCCTTCGTGGGGGCTGCAACTGGGTTAATCACTTGCCTGGTTGGCGAGTTGGATTTTAGGCGCGGGGGGTGAATTCATATAGGTGGGGTTTTGATAAACACCTTTGACAGATTTCGTAACAATCGGTGTTTCCCAGCGGTAACACACGACTTGTAGCCGCTGGCGAAGCCTGCGTCCGGCTGCGAAGCAGTCGTCATTTCGGGGCATGCGGTGTGTCAGGCGAAACTGCGCTATCAGATTTCACGACTGCTTCGCAGCCGGACGCAGGCTTCGCCAGCGGCTACAAAGTGAGCGTTGTTGATCTTCAGGTTTAAGTTTTCAGTGATAT